>JBBTGF010000428.1:0-11220 GCA_038041525.1 Elusimicrobiota bacterium
AGGAGGGGTTCACCGGGAGGTTTAAAAATGAGCTTAAAAACGCGCTCCAAGCCTCGTGACTGCCGGGGCGTCCGCAGTTGGCGCGTACGCCGATGTCTTCCGGGATACCCAAGACCGTGAATCGGGTACGCGGTGACGGTGAGAAGGTGACGATCTCGCCGACGCGCGTTTCGCCTGGCCGTTTGTGCGTGGGCCCCGGAGTCATTTAACCACCCGTTGGCCCGCGGCGACCACGCGGCCCGCTTTGATGACCGTGTCTACCTGGTTGACGCCGAAGCGGTCGATGATCATGCCGTGGGATGGGCAAGAGAAGATAGTGATGTCGGCCGCTTTGCCGGGTTCGAGGCTGCCTACCGAGCGGCCTAGATCCAGCGCCCAGGCCGCGTTGATGGTGGCCGCGTTGATGGCTTGCGCGTAGGTCATTTTAAAGAGTCGGCACGCCAATGCTAGGATCATCTGCATCGACGGCGTGGGGCTGCTGCCGGGATTGTAATCGCTGGCGATAGCGATGGGGATACCGGCATGTAGCAGTTTGTCGACCGGCGGGACGCTGTTAAAAGCCATCTGATGGAAATTGACCCCGGGTAAAAGCACGGCGATAGTCCCGGCGCGTTGCATGGCGTCGATGCCGTGGTTGGAGATGTGATCGAGATGGTCCGCCGATATGGCTTTGTTCGCCGCTGCCAGTTCGGCCCCTTGGCAGTTGCCGCTCTGCTCGGCATGCAGTTTGATGTCCATGCCTAGGCGTTTGGCTTCGCTTAATATCTCGTTTAATGAGACCGCGTCGAAGCCTAATGGGTCGCACCAGGCATCACAAAAAGTGGCGAGCTTGGCGGCTTGCGGCAGCATCTTTTTGACCAGCTTGAGATAGCCGTGTTTGTCATCGAGATATTCTTTGGGTACGCTGTGCGCGCCTAGAAACGTCGTCACGATACCCATGGGATGCAGGTCTTTCAAGCGGTTGATGAGTTTAAGCAGACGTAGTTCATGACGCAGGTCGAGGCCGTAGCCGCTCTTGGCTTCGAGAGTGGTCGTGCCGTGTAAGAGCATGGTATCTAGATCGCGCAAGGCCTTGGCGGTGAGGTCTTTGTCGGAGGCCGCGCGCGTCAGCTTCACCGTATAGCGGATGCCGCCGCTTTGATGCGCTTGCGCGTAGGTGGTACCCGCGATCCTGCTTGCGTATTCTTCGTGGCGTGAACCCGCGAACACCAGGTGCGTGTGCGCGTCGACGAAACCGGGTAGGACGGTCTTGCCGCGAGCGTCGATGGTAGTCCTGGGTTTGAATTCCTTGAGGATACGCTTTGTTGGTCCGACCGCGAGGATGCGCCCGGCTGTAAACGCCACCGCGCCGTCTTTGATCAATCCTAAGTCATCCATCTGGCGCGAACGTTTGGGTCCTTTGGAGGCGGCGGTGATGAGTTCGCTGGCGTGGATTACTGCCGAGGTCCCGCCTCTGGCGGGTCGAGCGTCCCCCGAAGCACTGCGAAGGGGGATGGCCGAGGTCCGCATGTCAGAGCGCATCCCTGATTAAATCATCATCCGCGTCGTTGGGCAAGGTGATGGCGAGGCCTTTGCAAGATTGCGCCGCGGCGAGGATGCTCTGGCGTGCTGCCGGGTTGCGCGCCCAACTTCTGCGTGCTAAGCCGTTGGCCACGTCCCACGATAGCATGGATTTTATTGCGCGCTGTGCCTGCGCGCTGCCGTCTAAGACTAAACCGAAGCCGCCATTGATCGCCTCGCCCCAGCCGGTGCCGCCACCGTTGTGTAGTGAGACCCAGGTGGCGCCACGGCACGCGTCGCCGATGACGTTATGCACCGCCATGTCCGCGGTGAAGCGTGAACCGTCGCGGATGTCGGAAGTCTCGCGCCAGGGAGAATCCGTCCCGGAGACGTCATGATGGTCGCGGCCGATGATGACCGCGGCTTTGAGTCGGCGACTGCGGACTGCCTTGTTGAATGCGGAAGCGATGGCGATGCGGCCGACGAGATCGGCATAAAGAATGCGCGCTTGCGAGCCGACGACCAAACGATTGCTGGCGGCGTTCTCGATCCAGCGCAGGTTGTCGCGCAATTGCATCGAGCTCGCCGCGGGTGCGGTTTTAAGCAGGTTACGCAGTACCGAGGCGGCGATGTCGTCAGTCGCTTGCAAGTCCGCCGCGTCGCCGGAGGCGCAGACCCAGCGGAATGGTCCGAAGCCTAGATCAAAACATAACGGGCCCATGATGTCCTCGACGTAGGAGGGATATTTGAACCCGCCATCGGCCTTCGCGATGTCGGCGCCGGCGCGCGCGGCTTGCAGTAGGAAGGCGTTGCCGTAATCCCAGAAATACATGCCGCGTTCGGCTAAGACGCCGATGGCGCGGGTCTGACGGACCAATGAGCGCGAGACATGGGTCTTGAAGAGTTCCGGGTCCTCGCGCAGCATCGCGTTGGATGCTTCCAGGGTCAGGCCGACGGGGTAATAGCCGCCGGCGTGCGGGTTATGCAGGGACGTTTGGTCGGAACCCAGATCGACATCGAGGTTGTCTTTGCCTAAGCGTTCCCAGAGGTCCACGATGTTGCCAAGGTATCCTAAAGAAACGGCTTCTTGGTCGCGGCGCGCGATCTCGATGCGGCGCAACAAGGTGTCGAGGTCTGCATGGACTTCGTGGAGCCAGCCTTGGGCATGACGCTTGGCGATGGCCTTCGGGTTGATCTCCGCGATGACGCCTACCGCGCCGCAGATGACGGCGGCTTTGGCTTGAGCTCCGGACATGCCGCCTAGGCCCGAGGAGACGAAGACTTTGCCTTTCAGGTCACGCAGGCCGGGGTCGGTGCGCCGCGCGGCGTTCATCAAAGTGATCGTCGTGCCGTGCACGATGCCTTGCGGGCCGATGTACATGAAAGAACCCGCGGTCATCTGTCCGTATTGGGTCACCCCGAGCGCGTTGTAGCGTTCCCAATCGTCGGGTTTTGAATAGTTGGGGACCATCATGCCGTTAGTGATGACGAGCCGGGGGGCCTGTGGACTTGAGGGGAAGAGTCCCAGCGGATGGCCGGAATAAAGGACTAAAGTCTGTGTATCGTCCATGGTGGCGAGATAGCGCATGGTCAAGCGGTATTGCGCCCAGTTCTGGAACACGGCGCCGTTGCCGCCATAGGTGATGAGTTCGTGCGGATGCTGGGCCACTTTGGCATCGAGATTGTTGTCGATCATCATCATGATGGCAGAGGCCGCCTTGCTCTTGTGCGGATAAGCTTTGGCCGCCAGTGCTGTGAGGGGGCGCTCGGGACGCAGCCGGTGCATATAGATGCGGCCGAATCTGCGTAACTCATCGGCGAATTCCTTCGCTAAGACGGCGTGGTGCTTGGCGGGGAAGTAGCGCAACGCGTTTTTGATAGCGAGGTGCTTTTCCATCGCAGTGAGGATGTCTTTGCGTTGCGGCGCGTGGTCGAGAGTAGCGTCGTAGGGTCGTGGCGCGGGTAGTTCTTCGGGGATGCCTGCAAGTATCTCTTTAGCCAGCTCATGGCGGGACTGGCGGCTGGAGAGTTTTTCCGGCCGTGCAGGGACAGCGGTCTTCGGCACGGTTTGATTATAGAGAAAATGCGAGTCCTTCCATTTTTCCTATCATTTAATCCTATTTCAAAAGGGGGGATGATGAAACGATTTTTTGCCAGTAATATCAGGTGCAGCGCTTTATTGCTTATCGTCGCACAGGTCTGCCATGCTGACGAATATGACAAGATAGCCCGTTCTGTCATCAAGGCTGCCGGTCAATTCAAGGTCAAGAAGATCGCGGTGCTGCCTTTCTCACACCTGGGAAGGAAAGAGTCTTCGGCGTCGATATTCGTCAGTGAACGCCTGACGACTTTGATCGCGGGTAAAGAGGGTATCGAGGTCGTGGAGCGCAGATTGATCGAGCGTATCGTCGCTGAGATGAAGTTGCGGGCGGCAACGTCGATCGATAGCGATGCCGCACATAAATTAGGGGCGGCGCTTTCCGCCGAAGCTGTGGTCACAGGAACCATCATCAATCAGGCCAAAAACCGGGCACAGGTCAATGCGCGTTTGGTGGCGATCGCCAACGGCTCGATCCTGGCTGCCGCCAGTGTCAGTGTCGAAAGACAGTGGCAGGAGACTGCGTCAGTGGTCAAGCCGAATGCAAATGATGATGTTTCTTTCATGGAGGAATGGATCAGGGAGCCGATTTTCAATCCGTCCGCAGAATTGTTCCAGCGTAAATGCACGGGTTGCCACGGGGCGGATGCTCAAGGGGGGAGCTTGCGCTCGGTGGGTAGCGATTTGCAGAACCTGGACCTTACCGATCTTCGGGTCGTAGGAAAATCAGATCAGGAATTGGCTGGTCATATCGCCCAAGGTGGCGAGAAGATGCCGCCTTGCGGCAATCTGCCTGGATTCTATGACCGTTTGAGCACGTTCGAGGTCCGTGAGTTGGTCCTTTACCTTAAACAATTGAGCGTCAAGCAACAATCTGCGGATAACGTGCCTGAGCCGCTCAAATTATCGGAAGGGGCTAAGATATTCCAGAACAGCTGTTTCTTGTGTCATGGTCCGACGGGTAAAGGTAGCGCTTATGTTGCCAAGATGCTCGATGTCGACAAGAACGCGCTCGATCTGACTAAAAAGACTTCGGATATGAGCGAAGAACATATCATGACCATCTTGCAGAAGGGTGAGAGGGGCATGCCGTCTCCCGGTATCAAACCATCCAAAAAGAACGTCAAACAGCTTTTACATTATCTGCATTGTGTGGTCTTGGATAAGCCGCAATCCGACGACTGCCGTCAATGATCTTGGGATATCGGCGGGTTGCGGACGTCAGGATTTGACGACTGAATCGGCGAAGGCACGGATCTTTTCCCAATAAACGGGACCCATCTCCAATCGTCCCGAGCTGTGGCCCCCATGGATAGGGAAGAATTCTTTGGGTTCGGCGGCGGCGGCGAAGAGTTTCTCTCCTAGCGCGTAGGGTACGACATCATCATCTTGGCTGTGGATGATGAGCTTGGGCGCAGTGACTGAGCGCAGTTTCGTGGCGGTATCGAATTTTTGACTGACGAGCCGGTGTGCTGGCAGGAATGGGTAAATGTACTTTGCCATGTCGATGATGTTGCTCAAAGTGCCTTCAGTGATGATGCCCGCGACGCTCGTCTTAGTCGCAAGTTGCGCGGCGACGGCGCCACCTAAAGATTCCCCGTAGAGGACGATGCATCTTGACGGGATACGTCTTTCATGGGTGAGGTAGCGGTAGGCGACGTCGGCATCCGTGTAAAGACCGTTCTCCGAGGGTTTGCCTTTACTCTGGCCATAACCGCGATAGTCGAAGGCGAAGACCTGCAGGCCGACTTCCAATAAATGCCGGTAGGTTTCCAGCCGTGTGCTGATATTGCCCGCGTTACCGTGCAGGAAGAGGATGGTGGCCGCAGGGGAGTCCAACGGCATGAACCAGCCGTGTAGGCGTATGTTGTCCGCCGAGACCAAAGAGACATCCTCATAATCCAAACCGATGTTGTCGGGTGTCACCGAAAGGCGTCTATCAGGGAAATAGAGGTTGATCTGTTCGAAGATGCGTAGTGCGAAGTAAGCGAGGCCGGCGCCGGCGCACAAGAGCAACGCCCAGGAGATAGCTTCATCCATGAGTCTAATCTACTAATTTCGCGTTGCCGCAGGTCAGCGGTTAGCGCGCGAGCGGCGCATGTTTGAGGGTTTTGCCGCAGTTGTCGGGGTCGGGGCCATTGCCGTCTTTCTCTAAACCGGTATCGAGCAGTCCCTCGCGCGCTTTCATGAGTTCCTCGCTCTGCAGGCTGATCTGCGCTTCTTCGGGATGGCGTTTCATCAAGCCGGCGATGTCGTCAAGATTGCCGGTCCTATCGATCATGTCTTGGCGCATATTTTCGGCCGCGCCTGCGATATCGTCGAAATATCCTTGGTCATGGGCCTTGGCATAGGATTCTGGTCCGCCCGCTTGGCGCATGACATGCATGAAGCAGCGGTAGATGTCCATCAGGCGTTGGCGGCTGGCGGAGATCTTCTCTTGTGCGGTCTTCGATCGGGCGAAGAAGACCTGCGCGTTCTTGCGGTACGCCGCAGCCTGCTTGGTCTTATGGGCTTTCTCGTTATCCTTCGTCCAGGCAAGATAGTCTTTGGACGTTTGCTGCCAGCCGTCTGCGGCAGCCGTGGCGCGGTCGGAGGTCTCCAGCGCGCGGTTCAAGGCGAGCAAAGTGTTCTCGATGAGTGGGACCGGTGATATCATGCCGGGCATCTCGGTGTTCTCGGGTGGCGGCGCTTCGGCTCCGGGTGTCGCGGGCGCCAGGAGCGCCTCGACGGTCTTTTCATCGATCGCGATACTCTGCGCCAGGACGGGGGTTACCGCCAGCATGCTTATCAGCAGTGATCCTAACATAGTCCTCCCAAGGCGTATGCGCCTGCTGATAGGGTAGCATTGCGGTAGAAGTAATTCCATAAACCAGTTGCAGACCACGTATGCAAGGGTTAAGCTTGATGGGCGCGATGCTTAAAGTAGCTGCCGGACTTATCTTTCACGAAGGCAAGGTCCTTATCGGGAAACGGCCTAAGGGTAAACCCTATCCGGGTTATTGGGAGTTCCCCGGAGGCAAACTCGAGGCCGGCGAATCCGCCGAAGATTGTCTGCGCCGGGAACTGCGCGAAGAGCTCGGTATCACGGCGGAATTAGGGATGCTGCTGACCCATAGCGAGTATATCTATGCCAGCGGTCCAGTCAGTATCGCGCTCTTCCATGTCGTGCGTTTTTTGGGTGAATTGCGTTCTGTCGAACATGAAGAATTGCGTTGGGCGCGTTGGGACCGTCTGCACAGTGAGAACCTGCTCCCGGGCAATATCGACATGCTGGGTAAAGTCGACATCACGGACCTTCCTATCTTCTTACGATGACGGCTAATCCGCGCGCATCTGCGAGGGTGTGCGCTTGCGGCAAGACCGGCAGATTGTCTAAACCCAGGCAATGGCACAGGTCGCTGATGTTATCCGGGCGAAACGCCAGGAATTGAGCGACGCGCGCGCTGGTCGCAATCTTGCCGATACGCTGCCCTGCGGTATCCTTCCCGGTCTCTAAAAGCTGCTTCCAGGCGCGCGCGCATTCCAAGTCTTCGCTGGCGTCGGGGTTGCTACGTGTGGGCCATGCGGCGGGTATGAGATGGATGTCGCCCGTGGCGGTCTTAAGCGTACGCGCGATCTTGTGGAAATTGGCGAAACAGCCGATCAGGACTTGGCTGGCGCGCATGCTGGCTAAGAGCGCGCGGCTACCGGTCGTGGTGCATAAAGCCGCCGGCCGCGTGGCGGCGAGCGCGAGGGCTTTGACCGGTGAGTTGTCGAAACGCCGGTCATGGCCGGTGAAGTCGAGCTCGGAGAAGACGTCATGACCGTGCAGGCCCGGGATAGCCGCGAGGTCGCGCGGCGTGTCGGCGGCAAGCACCGTGGAGCGACGACGCTGCAGCAGGGCACAGACCGTCGTGGAGAAGCGTACCACGTCGATGATGACGGCCGTGCCGCTTCTTGGCGGATCATCACGGAAATCGCGGATGAAGACTCCCATGGAAAAAATCATAGCTGATTCATGGGATAATAGGCTTATCGCTATCGCGATAGCCGCATGGAGGGTCTATGGATATGACAGAGACGATCGACACGTTGCTACTTTTGGCGTTACCCGCCGCCGGTAAGTCCGAAGTGCGTAAATATCTTAAGATGCTGCCGGGCGCGCAGGTGCATAGCGATTTCGCTTTGAACCCCACGGTGCAGCTCGATGATTTCTGTTATGTGCATCTGCTGCGCCGTATCGATGATGAGCTTGCCGCCCGTGGTCATGAGCGCTTGTTCTTCCATGCCGCGGATAGGCCGTTTAAAGACCCGTGGCATTGGGGGACGTTGGTCCATCTGTTGAACGAGGACTATGAGAACCTGGTGGTTAAGAAAGACCTGCAGCGGTCGTCTCCGGGCAAGGCATTGTTAGAGAGGCTTGAACGCGCCATGCGCCAGGCCGGCGCTAAGACGCGCCTTGACGTATTACCTACAGGACTTCATGGCGAACTCGCCGCCGCTTTGGATAAGGAAGCCGCAGAGCTTGCCGTTTCACAGATGCGGAATTATCCGGATACGCTCAAGGGTAAGACGTTGCTTATCGAGTTCGCGCGCGGCGGGCCGCAAGGTTCGGCGATGCCGCTGCCAGCGCCCTTGGGCTATCGCCATTCGCTCGGCTGTTTGAGTGAGGATATCCTGCGGCGGGCCGCAGTGCTTTATGTTTGGGTCACACCCGAGGATTCCAGACGTAAGAACCTGGAACGCGCCGATCCCAACGACCCGGGTTCTATCCTGCATCACAGCGTTCCCAGGGAAGTCATGCTCAATGACTACGGGACTGACGATGTCGCGGATCTGGTTTCAGCGGATGGCAGTTTCATGTCGGTGCGTAAAGGCGCCAAGGAATACCGTTTACCTTTTGCCCGGTTCGATAACCGTCAGGACCGGACGTCGTTCATCCGTGGCGAGCGCGCGCAGTGGGCCAAGAGTGACGTGGATGCCATCCACGGGGAACTTAAGCTTGCGTTCGCCGGGATGCGCCAGGCTCTGGCTGTTTCGCGCTAAACCGCCGTCAGCCTAGCCGCGCCGTTTACTGAAGATGTAGCCGCGGCCTACTAAAAAGAGCGTCAGCATCAGGACACCGAAGATGCTTGCCGCGATCAGGTTGCTTTCCTCCAGGTGCGGGAATCTCGAGCCGAGAGCCAGCGCCGTCGCCCAGCCTTCTTTGATGAAGAGGATGGCTAGGCCGATGCCCGCGATGGCGCCACCGGCGATGAGTCCCGAGGAGAAGAGTACGCCCGGGCTCGATTCGGAATCTTCGTCCGATTTTTTCTTGCTGAAGGCATCGACTAGATAGCGGACGACGCCGCCAAAGAAGATGGGTGCGGAGCTGGAGAGCGGCAGGTAGACGCCGACTGCGAAAGGCAACGACGAGATGGCGCAGAGCTCAAGCACCAAAGCGATGGAGACCCCCAGGAGTACCAACCCCCAAGGCAGTTTGCGCGTCAAGATGCCGTCGATGATCAAAGACATCAGCCGCGCCTTGGGCGCTTCGTATTTTTGCACGGGTGAGCCGTCATCTCGGGTCTTTAAAGCGCCGTTGATGCCGGGGTCGACCAAATAGCGGAAATGGCCGGAGTCATCTATCAGGTATTTTCCCGCGGGCACGTTGGCCAAGGGTCCGGAGAGCTGCATCTCGGTCAAATAAAGCACATGGTAGGAGTTCGGGTCTTTTGCGGCCTCGCTTCCCATCACGCGTTCCATGCGGGTGAGCGCTGATGGGTCTTCGATGGTGACCGTAGGCAGATTCTTGGCCGAGTAGATGGTGGAGGCGTCGTTTAAGGCCTTCAGCGAATAGCCGATGACGAGCGCGGAGGTGAGCGCGCCGATCAAGAGTGATATCTGTTGTGCCTTGGGGGTGGCACCGACTAAAAATCCGGTTTTTAGGTCCTGTGACGTGGTGCCGCCGTTGGATGCCGCCACGCAGACGATAGCGGCGATGCTCAAGGCCCGCACCCGGCTGTCCGCGTCGACCCAACCTAAGATAAGGAAAATCAGGCTGGTAATGAGCAGCGTCGCCACGGTCATACCTGAGATGGGGTTCGAGGACGAACCGATCTCGCCGGTCAGCCGTGAACTGACAGTGACGAAGAGGAAGCCGAAGAGTACGATCAGGATGGCACCCATGAGATTGAGTTTAAGCGACGGGGCCATCCAGATGGCGAAGATGAGCAGGATGACGCCGGCCAACACATAAGGCATGGAGATGTCTGTTTCAGTGCGTAGGGTGTCCGTTTTTTTACCTTTAGCGGCCTTGATGCTGCCAAAGCCGGCGATGGCGGAGCGCACGATCGTGGGCAGACTACGGAATAGACTGATGATGCCTCCGGTGGCGACGGCGCCCGCGCCGATGTAAAGGACGTAACTGCGCCAGACCTCGTGAGTGCTCATCTCGGAGATGAGTTTAGTGGCCGGGAACAATGGCGCTGTCAGCCCGGAACCGAAGAGTTTGATGATGGGGATGAGTACCCAGCTCGATAGGATGCCGCCGGCGATCATGATGCAGGCGATGCGCGGGCCGATGATGTAGCCGACGCCTAAGAGTTCCGGGGAGATCTCGGCAGAGACGGAAGCGCCTTTGAAGAACCCCATGGCCTTCTCCGGTACTTCTTTCCAAAGCTTCATGCCGACGTTGGTGATCTTATAAAGGAGGCCGACGAAGAATCCGGCGAACACGGTCTTGGCACTGGTACCGCCTTGCTCGCCCACGATCAACACCTCGGCGCAGGCCGTACCTTCGGGATAGATGAGTTTGCCGTGCTCTTTGACGATCAAGGCGTAGCGCAAGGGGATCATCATCAACACGCCTAAGAGGCCGCCTAAGACCGCGACGACCATGATGCGGCTTAATTCCATCTCAAAACCCAGGATGAGCAGGGCGGGCATAGTGACCGCGATGCCGAAGGCGATGGACTCACCCGCCGAGCCCGTGGTCTGTACGATGTTGTTCTCTAAAATAGTGGCTTTGCGCAGGCCGAACGCGCTGGAGAGCCCTTTGAAAAGGGTGATGGAGAGTACGGCTACCGGGATGGAGGCGCTCACCGTCATGCCGACTTTCAACGCCAGGTACAGCGACGACGCGCCAAAAATGATGCCTAGGACCACGCCCATCACGATGGGCGCTAGAGTCAGTTCGGGGATCTTGCTTAACGCAGGTATGAACGGTTTGTGTTCTTGCATAGGTACTAATTTAGCAAAAAGGGGCGGTTCCCCGATGAGAACCGCCCCTTTGTTTAAGAGATGAACGCGCTACGCGCGGGGTTATTTCAAGCGTTGTTCGGCGGCGTGCCAGTCGATGTGCTTGAAGAACGCGGCGATGTAGTCGGCGCGTTTGAGTCCGTAGTCGAGCATGAACGCGTGTTCGAAGACGTCCATGACGAGGATGGGCGCGCAGCCTGACAGATGCCCCGCGTCGTGCTCGTTGACCCAGGCATTGAAGAGCCGGTCGGCGGTCTCATCGTGATACAGGATGACCCAGCCGATGCCGCGCATCGCACCCGTGGCGCGGAAGTCTTTCTCCCAGGCTTCCGTGCTACCGAACGCTTTCGCCAGTTTGGCCGCGATATCCTTCTGGCCGGCGAGCGGTTTGCCGCCTTTGACGA
>JBBTGF010000429.1:0-3435 GCA_038041525.1 Elusimicrobiota bacterium
CAAGAGGATGACCATGATTTTATCCGCAAAGGGGAAATGAACAATGCCTAAACTCAAGACACATAAGGGAGCGAAGAAAAGATTCCGCGTCACCAAGACAGGCAAGGTCATGCATAAGCAGGCCGGCAAACGGCATCTAATGGCAGGCTGGAGCTCCAATTGGGGCCGCAGTAACAAGAAGAAAGGGCAGATAGACAATAAGAACGAGGCGAAGTCTATCCGCTCCCTGCTTCCCTACGGATGACCATACAAGAGAAGAAGGGGTTTTAATATGCGTATCAAAGGCGGGATGTACACACGGCGCAGGAAAAAGAAATATTTCAAGATCGCCAAAAGTTATTACTCGGACAGAGGTCGGCGCTGGCGCCTAGTCAAACAACAGGTCGAGCGCTCCCTGCGCTTCGCCTACAGGCATCGACGCGAGAAAAAGCGCGTATTCCGACGCATCTGGATCACCAGGATCAACGCGGCGACGCGCGACGCGGGTTTGAGTTACTCCAAGTTCATCTCCACGCTCAAGAAGAACAAGATCGTCTTGAACCGCAAGGCCTTGGCGGAACTCGCGGTCAACGACCCCAAGAACTTCAACGCGTTGCTGACTTTGGCCAAGACGTCTTAAGGCATCGGCGACCTCGCTGACATCCACAGTGGGTGCAACCGGAGAGACTGACGGCCTAGAGACCTTTTACGCCGAGGCGCTGGCCGCCATCGGTAAGGCCGCGACATCCGAAGAACTCGAACGCCTGCGCGTCCTCTATGCCGGACGCAAGAGTGAACTCGCACGCATCATGGGGACTTTGGCCTCCATGACCCCCGAAGAAAAGCGCACTTTCGGCGCACGCGCCAACCGTATCAAGGCTGACATCGAATCCACGTTGACCGCGAGAGCCGCGGCCTTGGCGCAGACACAAGCGACTGCCGGTCCCGCAATCGACATCACTTTGCCTGCCACGCCCGAGGCGCCCGGCCATAGGCATCCTCTTGACATCGTAGCGGCCAAGGCGCTCGAAGTCTTTAAGAAGCTCGGTTTTAAATACCTAGAAGGCCCGGAGATCGAAAGCGACGAACGCAACTTCACAGCTTTGAACATCGAACCGGCGCACCCCGCCCGCGACATGCACGACACGCTCTATATCAAGGACCAGCCCAATCTCCTACTGCGCACGCATACGACTCCGCTGCAGACCTATCTGATGCGCGCGGTCGAACCGCCCTACCGGGTCGTCACCTACGGCAAGGTCTTTCGCTGTGAAGCCGTGGACGCCACGCATCTACCGGTCTTCCACCAGATCGACGCGTTCTTCGTGGACCACAAAGCCAGCATGGCGGACTTAAAATCAACCCTTGAGACGTGGGCCGCCGAACTCTTCGGCGCCAAAACCAAGATCCGTTTCCGTCCGAGCTATTTTCCGTTCACCGAACCTTCCTGCGAAGTAGAAGTCGCGTGCTTCCTGTGCCACGGGCAAGGATGCCCGACATGTAAACGCAGCGGCTGGATCGAACTCTTGGGCGCGGGGCTCATCCACCCCAATGTACTCGAACATAATGGACAAGACCCGAAGAAATGGAAGGGCTTCGCCTTCGGCATGGGCGTCGAGCGCGTCGCTATGACCTTGTGGGGCATCCCGGATATCCGGCTCTTCTACGAGAACGACCTTGATTTTCTGGAGCAATTCAACGCATGAAGTACTCCCTGTCTTGGCTGGCTGAATTCCTGCCACAACGCATACCGGCGCTGGCGCGCGTCACAGAAGCCCTCGAACATCTGGGGCTAGGAGTCTCGCAAGCCGGCGGCGGACCCCTGACTTTCGAAGGCGTAGTGGTCGCGCAGGTCTTAGAGACCGCGGCGCACCCCGATGCCGACAGGCTCAAACTCGCCAAAGTCAGCGATGGCGGACGCATCTTCGACATCGTCTGCGGCGCTGCCAACGTGGCCACCGGACAAAAAGTCGCACTAGCGCGCATCGGCGCCAAACTCGATATCCCGGGAAAGGGCCGCTTGATCATCGCACCCGCCAAACTGCGCGGACAAACATCGGAAGGGATGCTTTGTTCTTCCTTCGAGCTAGGACTCGACACAGAGCGTTCGGGCATCATGGTCCTGCCCGCAGATACGCCGCTGGGAACGGACTTAAAAACGCTCTTCACCAAGGACACCATCCTTGACATCGAACTGCCCTTCCACCGCTGGGACTTATGCAGCCACCGCGGTTTAGCGCGGGAATTGGCTTTGTATCTTTGGGGAGTCCCCTGCAAAGAACCTCCGGCCGACAAGTTGCCGATCAACAACTCCGTCAAACTTCAGGTCAGTATCGATAGCGCGGTACGCGACCTATGTCGGCGCTATTGTGCCATCCTCATCAAGGGAGTACGCGTCGGGCCCAGCGATGAGAAGACCGCGGCGCGCTTACGCGGGTTAGGACACAAACCTATCAATAATGTCGTCGATATCACCAATCTGGTGATGCTTGAGACCGGACAACCTTTACACGCCTTCGACTTCAACCGCTTGAGCGGGCGCGCCATCGAAGTCAGGAAGGCCAAAGCGGGAGAAACGCTCAAGGCATTGGATGAGAAGACTTATGCGCTGACAGCTGATGACTTGGTCATAGCCGACGATACGGCTCCGGTGGCGCTAGCCGGCATCATCGGCGGCGATGCGACCAAGGTCGACGCGCAAACCACCGACGTCTTGCTCGAGTGCGCTTGGTTCACGCGCACTTGTGTGCGACCCACTTCCTCAAGACTCGGGGTCAGGACGGACTCTAGCGCCCTGTTCACCAAGGAATCCGACATCTGTGCGGTCGCCGCGACAGCGGCGCGCGCGGCACGCATGATCGCCAGCGCCGCCACAGGCACGATCGCGGCCAAAACCGACCTCTACCCACGCAAACAGACGCGCCCCAGCATCAAGGTGTCCGCCGGTGAGCTTGAAGAAATCCTCGGTTACCGAGTCACATCCAAGACGCTACTAGCGACTTTGAACCCCTTGGCTGAAAGTGTCAAAAAATCTAGCGATGGCTCGTTCATCCTGACGCCAAGGTCATGGAGGACGGATCTCAATATCAAAGAGGACTTGGCAGAAGAGGTTCTGCGTTTCGGTGGTTTCAGTGACCTGCCGACATCGAGCGGCCAGCAGACGCATATCCCGGTCAGATACGCGGATGTGGATTTTGAGCGCCAACAACGACTCGCCAAAGCTGCGCAAGACGCCATCGCCGAGCAGTTCATAGGCCGCGGGTTCGCGCAAGCCATCAACTTTCCACTGATCGATCCTAAATCTGCCGATGCGATGTCCCCGACGCAAGGAACCGGCTCGGCGATCAGGCTCGCCAACCCGGTTTCCGCGCAACAAAGCGTACTGCGCACCTCGCTCGTGCCCGGTCTCATCGGAAACCTGCGCGCTAACGCCTCCAGAGGCAAACGCTGTATACG
>JBBTGF010000429.1:3445-4167 GCA_038041525.1 Elusimicrobiota bacterium
TCGCGTTGGGGACTTATCTGCATAAAGAAACCTGGCAAAAAGACTATCCGGAACATTTCGGTTTATGGGATATGTTGGGAACCGCGCAAGCCGCACTGCTACGCCTCGATCTAACCGTCAAGGTCGTAGCGGTGACTGCCCCCATGCGCTACGCCAAGACAGGACACGCTTTCGCTCTTGAGCATGACGGTCGGCGCGTGGCACAAGGTGGGGAACTGCAGATCTGCGATCTGCCAGCCGAAACACTCAAACTGCCTGTCAGTTATGTCGATTTTGACATCGATATGCTCGCCGAGATCACCGGCTCGAAAGTCCCCGCAAGCTACCGGCCCACCCCAGGACTGCTTGAAGTACATAAAGATTTGGCTATCATTGTAGATGCAGGGACGCCCTGGGAAAAGATAGAGGCCGTGGTCAGAGCAACGATCGGCACGCAGCTCAAAGAAGTGCGCCCCTTCGACATCTATGAACACGAGAGTATCGGGGCCGGCAAAAAAAGCATCGCTATGCGCCTGCATCTAAGCAGTATGGGCAGGGAGAAGAGTTTCACCTCTGATGAACTCCAGGATATCCTGCAGCGGACCGCGGCGGCGCTCGCTGACAGATTGCGCGCCGAGCAAAGGGGACCACTATGAGCGCCATCAACCCCGAGATCACGGAACATGCCAACGCCATCGACAACCTGCTCAAGGAACTGCTCAAAAGACACCGCGTCTACAAAG
>JBBTGF010000430.1:0-1207 GCA_038041525.1 Elusimicrobiota bacterium
ACGAGGACGCTCCATCGGGAGCTTTCAGGCTCATTCTTGGATTAGAAAATGCTTATCTGGCAAACCTGTCAAGCCCCCCTTGTCATTCTGAGCCCCGCAGGGGCGAAGAATCAATAAAAGATCCGACAGATCCTTCGCTTCGCTCAGGATGACAGAAGAACTACTCAGGATGACAAGAAGCATGGCGACTACGCAGCCTCCACCTACCCATTAAGCCCTAGGATGGGTATTGCGGTAAACGTCTTGCAGGTTAGTCGGCGACAGCGCAGTGTAGACTTGCGTGGCCTCCAAGCTCTTGTGTCCCAGCATCTCTTGCAGACTCCTTAAGTCGATGCCCCCCAGAAGCATATGCGTCGCGAAACTATGCCGCAACTGATGCGGCGTCAGTTTAAAACCCGCTGCCGCGGCCAACCTCTTGATCCTCACCTCCATGATGACCCGGCTGATCGGTTTACCGCGCCGGTCGGGGAACATGTAGGGATTCTCCGGGAATCTCCCCTGCGAGGCCGCCAACTGGCGCTCGGCATAGTATGTCTGCATAGCAGTGATGGCCCGCGAACCGATAGGCACCACGCGCTCTTTGGAACCCTTGCCCATCACGCGCACATACGAGCGGCCCCAATTGATGCCGGCTACGGGGACGGCACAAAGTTCCGATATCCGCAGCCCGCACGAATAAAGCAATTCACATGCCGCCCAATCGCGCACGATGGCGAAGCGCGCGGGATACTGCGACTGGCGCGAGATCTTCTCCGCATAACGCAACAACGCCGCGATATCGTCGACGCTCAAAGCGCGGGGCAAATGTCGTTTACGTCGTGCGCCACGGCCAAAATCTGTCAGGTGCGCCGCACCCAAGTCATGACCGTGCTGGCGCTCAAGATATTTAAGCCAGCCGCGCAATGAAGAGACTCGGCGCGCGATAGTGGCATCCGCAGGATGACGACTCCTGTCCTTGCCCGCCTTAGCATCCGCGCTCTTATCAGGACCGGTGAGCGTCCGTAAGCGTACACTGGCGATATAAGAACGTAAGAAACTACGCGAGAACGCGCTCACAGTTTCGGCGCCTTGCTCTGCGGCGTAGACCGCTAAGTCATTCAAGTCTGCGCCATAGCCCGCGACCGTGTTGACGGAGAGGTTACGCTGCTGGCGCAGGTAGAGCAGATAAGAATGTATCAGCCGTTCGATCTCCATCCCGAGTATTTTC
>JBBTGF010000431.1:0-2123 GCA_038041525.1 Elusimicrobiota bacterium
CCTTTATAATCGTAAAAGGAATCAGCAAGATGGAAGGGTGCGGTCTTGGGCGCAATGGGAGCCTCACTGCCGTCAAAGAAGGCTTCCTCGATAGCCAGGGAACGTTCGGCAGGACTGGCGCCAACCGTTCGTTCTAAAGTGGCTGCATTGGCTGGAAGATGCTGGGCGAGCAATAAGAAAATCAATAGGTAACTTAAGACTTTATTGGCAGACTCTAACATCGGGGATTACCAAAATTTAATAAAGAGAGCGCATCCTCTCTGGCGCTCTTATAGTGCCCGTCTATTTCAGTATGGGAAGTCTTTGCCGTAGCGGTCTTCGTCTTTGAGGGATTCCCTGATCGCGGTGGCCTCGATGACGCGCTCGGCCATGCGGCCAGCTAGGTCATCCTTCATCATGAAGTTGATGGGGTCAGTGACCGCATCTCGATAGTCCGCGACCCAGTCGACGACGTTGCTCAACTGTGAGTAGCTGTAGCTGGGCACGACCGTTGTCGTATCCGTAGGGTAGGGAAGTTTCATAGCGATGTAGGGTCGCGCCAGTTTCTGGCGTTTGTACGCGAACCCTGACATCTCGTAAGGAGGGTAGCCAGCCAATCCCATCTCATCAGCGCGGCTGAGATATTCGCCCATACCCCCATCCACGGCGCCCAATTCAGGGAAGGTGGCGAGGATGTGGCCGTTGAGCTTTTTTAAGACTTTAGTGATGCTTAAGTCATTGTCGGGGAACTTGCCGATGGCAGGCCGATTCATACAGATATAGTCACCCTTGAGGATGCGGCATTTTTCGTGTTTCGGCCATTGTTTAAGGATGGCGTTCAAAGATTGTACAGTCTCGGTGAGTTGCCATATCTCGACGGCGCTTTTTTGCGCTCCGATGCGCATTTGTCTGGTGTTATAGACGCCTTGCTTCATCAAGACTTGTTTACAGGCGGCCCTGTCTTGAAGGCATTGTTCGGCAGATTTAATCGCCGGTTCGGCATGCAGAGCCGTGGCAAGTATCATGAGGGTGGCTATAACGTTCATCAGTATTCTCCTTGAAGGGCCATCGAGGACCCGATGCAGTAGGTTAACCGTTGTGCGTATAGAGTAAAAGGGACTTTAGGGCAGATTTCGATGACTTTGGGGCCTAATCTAATTGGGACTAAAGTCCCTGCAGAAAATAGGCCTTTATCCGCTCATGGTGAGTTATAAACCGCTCATCCTTCGACAGGCTCAGGATGAGCGGTTTATGTGTGAAATCATTAGGTTACGACAGAACGTCTTGTGGGTCAGCGGCCTGATCTTGCAATCTCGGCTAAGATTTCCGTGACTTCTGAATAACGCTTTTGTTTGCTGGCGGGTTCCAGGCGCGCCAGCAGGCTATAAGCGCAGGGTACCACCAAAAGCGTCAACAGGGTGGAGACGATGGTGCCGCCGATGACCGCGACCGCCATGGGCGCGCGTAATTCCGCCCCGGGACCTAGTGCGATCGCGGCGGGCAGGGCGCCGGCGATGATGGCTAACGACGTCATCAAGATCGGCCGCAAGCGCAGGGGGCAAGCCTCCAGGATCGCTTCTTTAAGGTTCATCCCAGCGGCGCGCCGCGCGTTAGTGAAATCCACGAGCAGGATGGAGTTCTTTTTGACGATGCCCATCAAGAGCAGGATGCCGATCATGCTCATCATGTTCAAAGAATGGCCGGTCAAGGTCAAGCCCAGGAAAGCGCCGGAGATGCTGAAAGGTAGCGCCAAAAGGACCGTGAACGGGTGGATGAAGCTGTTGAATTGTGCGCCTAAGATCATGTAGGCGATGACGATACCCAGGATCAGGGCGAAGCTCAGCTCACGGAACGATTGCTTGAAGCTCTCCGCGCTACCGGAGAGTACCAGTCGGTAGCCTTCGGGTAAGGTCTCTTTGGCGGCTTGTTGCGCGAAGGCGATGGCTTCGGCCTGGGACTTGCCCGGGGCGATGTTGCCGAAGATGTTGATGGAACGTTCCCGGTTCTCGCGTTGGATGGTGATGAGCGTGGGTTTTTCCAGGACACGCGTCACTTCCGAGAGGCGGACTAGCTCGCCGCGCGTGTTGCGGATCCAGATGCGTTCGATGTCGCGCAATTGCGAGCGGTCTTTGTCCGGGAGGCTG
>JBBTGF010000432.1:0-10073 GCA_038041525.1 Elusimicrobiota bacterium
GAGCGCGCCAAGCTCGAACTCAAAGACGCTTTCGTCGGCGCCGAGCGTCACGACCCGGTACGCCTAGGTCTCGTCACTTTCTCCGGCAAAGCCTATCTGCAATGCCCGATGACGCTGGATAACGACGCGCTGGCTTACATCTTAGAGAGCGTCATCCCCGGCTCGTTGCCTTACCCGGGCACGGACATCTCCTCGGCGCTCGAAGTCGCACGCTCATTGCTCGATAAGATCGCAGGCGTCAAGCATATCCTGCTCGTCACCGATGGAGAAGACCTCGAGGGCGACCCCAAAGACGAGATCAAGGCGCTCAGCAAAGACGCCATCAAGGTCTCCGTGCTCTGGGTCGGATCCACAGCGGGCGAACCCATCCCGCTGAAGGATGAGAACGGGGCATTCATAGGGTATGTAAAAGATAATGAGGGCAACACCGTCATCTCCAAAGCCAGACCCGACGATTTGGCCGCCATCGCCAAAGCAACCCAAGGTGTATTCATCGCGCTCAAAGACTCGCCTGACAGCGCCGCACGATTACGCGGTCTTTTGCAGGGTCATGGCGCAAACAAAGATAAGGATAAACGCATCGTGTTAGAGAACCGCTTCCAGATACCGTTAGCTATGGGGTTGCTGCTACTGGCCCTAGAACTGGCGCTCCCTGAAAGACGCCGCAGTAAGGAAGGCCTGTGAGACGTCCATTTGCTACCGGGGTGCTGATCGCGCTGGCAGCCGTCGGCGCGCGCGCTGACGGCTGGAAGGCGCTCACCCGTAGCGGCACGCAAGATTACAAGAAGAACGATTTTAAATCAGCGCACGATAAATTCACCGCCGCGTCGCAAAAAGCTCCGGAGAATCCACTCATCCGTTTCAACAAAGGCTGCGCGGCCTATAAATTAGGCGACCTCGATGGCGCGGTCAAGGATTTCAGCGAGACCCGTTTCGAGCCGGACAAGCCACATTCCCGCGCCGCCACGGATTTCAACCTAGGCAACGTCTACTACAAGAAAGGCGACTTAAAGCAAGCCGCCGAATCCTATATCAAAGCCCTGACTTTAGACCCCAATGACAAAGACGCGCGCCATAATCTCGCGCTGGCGCTCAAAAAAGAAGAACAGAAACAAGAGAAAGACCAGGATAAGAATCAATCACAAGGCGGCGGAGGCGCAGGAGGCGACCAAAACAAAGATAAAAATGATAAAGATAAGGATAAGGGCGGCGAGGATCAAAAAGACTCCGGCTCGCGCATGGGCGAGCAAGAGATAGATGCCGCCCTGCAAGCGTTCCAAGACGAACAAATGCAGCAAGCGCGCAAGATGCAAAAGGCGAAGAAACCCGAATTCAATGTCGATAAAGATTGGTAAGACGACGACCATCATAGCGCTCCTGGCTCTCGGCGCGGGATACTGCGCCGCCGATACCGGCATCTCTTTGCGTTTGCAAAGCAACACGGTCGCGGTCGGCGAAAACGTACAGATGGAAGTCGCGGTCACCAATGCCCCCAGTGACAGCGGCGAACCCGGCATCGCCATCCCTTCCGGACTCTCCGTCATCGCGCAATCCAGAAGCCAGAAAGTCGAGATCGTCAACTGGAACATGACTTCCGCCGTGGTCTACACCCTGACCCTAGCCGCCAACAAAGAAGGGGAATATACGCTCGGCCCGGCCAAGATCGAAGCCGGGGGCAAAGCCTACGTTTCAGAGCAAGTCAAACTCACCGTCAGCTCGCAACGTTCGCTGGGTATCCCCGGCACGCCGCAGGGCGTCGTCACCCCGTTCAAACAGCCTGATTTCCGCCGCAGCGTCGATGCTATGAAAGGCGACCGTAAAGAGGCTCCGGGTGGCAGTGGCGCAGAACGGACCCAACGCCAAGAAGCCACCGCGCCACAACAGCGGCGACCCGACGCACCTCTGGCTTTCGTCGAGACCAAAACCACTAAACACGAACTTTTTGTCGGCGAACCGCTGCGCATGAGCGTGCTTTTCTACACGCGCGTATCTTTCCTTTCACAGCCACGTTATGACCCGCCCCAACCAAGCGGCTTCTTTAAAGAAGACCTGCCGCAAAAGACCTTCGCGGTCGAGCGTGACGGCGCCAGATATGAAGTCACCGAGCTGCCGATGATCCTGTTCCCGACGGTAGCCGGCGACCTCTCGATCGGAGAGGCCAAGATCACCGTCGAGCTCGATCAGATGGACGGCGGTGGCGGGGCCATGGATCCGTTCGACCCGCATTTCATCCAGCGCTTCTTCGGCATCGGCGCGGCGCAGACCAAAGTCCTCTCCTCGAAACCCGTCAAGATCAAAGCTCTGCCACTGCCCGGTGAAGGCAAACCCAGCGACTTCTCCGGAGCTGTGGGCCGTTTCAACTTGAACGCCTCGCTCGACAAGACCGACCTCAAGGTCGGCGACTCATTGACCCTGACCGTGACCGTGTCGGGGGAAGGCAACATCAAATCCTGCCCCAGTCCGGCTTACCCTAAGCTCGACGGCACGTTCAGAAGTTACGAGACGGAAAAATCCGAGAGTATCTCCAAAGCCGGTGACAAGATCACGGGCAACAAAACCTTCAAACTCCTCTTGATCCCACAGATACCCGGCAACCCGCGCCTGACCATCCCGCCAGTCACTTTCACTTATTTCGACCCCTGGTCGCGCGCTTATGTACGCAAACAAACCAAGACATTGGAAGTGACGGTCACCGGCACGCCCCTGGAGGGTGCGCATACGGCTACTGCCAAAGAATCTAAAATATTGAGCGAAGACATCGAATTCATCGTTCCCGACGCACCCAACCACACTCTCTGCCAAAGAGTGACCGACACCGTCTGGCGACAACGCGTACCCTTGACCGCGCTTCCTATGGCGATCTGGATACTCGGAATCGCAAAAGGTTCGCTGACGAAACTACGCGCCACCCATGGATCACGTCCCATCAAGCGGCTGGCAAGCGCTATCTCTAAAGCCAAAGGCGCTGCAGCCAAAGGTGACGCGGAAACCACCATGAACCTGCTCGCTCCGGCCTTCGAAGCTGTGATCGCGCAAACTCTAGGCCTCAAGAGCGGCAAAGAACCGATGAAGGCCATGCTCGCGCGACTCAAGGGTAAGTTCGCGCAGAGACTTTCCGACGAAGACTTCGGCTCGATGAAAGCAACCCTTGAAGCCATAGAATTCCTACGCTTTGCGCCCGCCGAGAAAGCACAGCGGGAAGCGCTCTTAGCCGAAGTCATCAAACAAGCCGGGGTCATCGAACGGATGCTAAGGAGGCTGCAATGAAACTCCATACCCTATCGATGCTCGCCTGCGCCGTCTGCGCAATGAGTACACCCATTGCCGGCGCCGCCGACGGTGTTGACTGGACCCGCGCCAAAACGCTTTATACCGACGGCCGCTACACGCTAGCCAAAGAGGCGTTCCAGGAATTAGCGCGTCACCACGATCCTTCAGGCTGGGCCGCGCTCTACAACGCGGGCAACGCGGCATACAAAGCAGGCTTGATCCCCGAAGCCATCGAAGCTTACTGGCAAGCCTTACGTGTCAATCCGCGCCACAGCGGCCTGCGTCACAACATCACTCTGGCTATGGCACGCTCCGGAGAAAACCTAGCGCCGCAAGGCGTGCCCGATGGCCTATACAAAGCCTGGATGCTACTTAACCTGCAAGAATGCACGACCCTAACCATCTTCTTCTTCTATGCAAGCTGCCTGGCTTTTTGGCTTCTGCGTCGGCGCCCCGCGACGCCGCATATCTTTGCCGCAACCGTGATAAGCCTCATCCTGCTGTCACTGATGACGACTTTGACCACAGCGAAATACTGGTCATCAAAGAATGATTGGCATGTGCTCAAAGTGGCCGCCATGCTGCGCTCTGGCCCGTCACCCAACCTGCCGGTGACCGCCCAGATCCCCGAAGGCCGCTTGATCCGCGTCATCACCTCGCAAGACGGCTGGACCCAGATCGTCTCACGCAAAGAGAACCTGAAAGGCTGGATTAGGGACTAAACGCCATGTTCATCGACGCGGCCCGCAAACAACAGATTCGGGCAATTTTTATATTTGTAAACTAGAAATATGGAACGGCGTATCGAGCAAGGCATCAGCGGCATCACCGGGCAGATCATTAAAAAATACCGACCCCAGGCCATTATCCTTTTTGGCAGCGCAGCTCACGGTTCATGGGACCGCGACACAAGCGACCTTGATTTTCTAGTCGTTAAATCTGCCGTTCCTGAACGTAGCATCGACCGTATCTTGGAACTGGAAAATCTAATCGAGCGCGATATCGCCTGTGATTTTCTGATTTACAGACCCGAGGAACTAAAGGAGCGTCAACAGCTTGGCGACCCCTTCATCCTTTCTATCCTCAAGGAAGGGAAAGTGCTTTATGGCAGCGCGTAAGGTCGTCAGCGAATGGCTGGCCAAGGCCGACGAGGACCGCGCCTTTGCTGATGCTTGCCTAGAAAAAGAATTATCATTTTTTGGCCAGATCTGCTTCTTTTTTCAACAATCAGCGGAAAAATATCTGAAAGCCTATATCGTAGCCCATGATTTAGAATTCAGAAAAATCCACGACCTTATCGAACTGCTGGCGATCTGCAGAACGCGCGACCCCGCTTTGGCCGGATCGGAAGCAGACTGCCGCCTGCTCAATCGATTCTACGTAGATACGCGCTATCCGGCTCACTGGCCATCCGATTTCACGATCACTGACGCCAAGAGCGCCCAAGAAGCGGCGGGTCGCATATCGCAAGCGATCAAAAGCAAGCTGAACGCACCTTAACCTCGCATTCGTTTATTTGGACGGCAAACGCCATGTCCGCTATACGGGCGCTGTCGACGACGACAAGTAGCCTGCGCATGATACTCGTCAATGCTAACAGCCCAACCTGGGACTGACCGGCCTAGCGCTGATGCCGATCCAAGGAAGGACACTTTGTCTCACGCATCGTTGCGCGCGCTCGCTTTATCTGCTAAATATTATCGAGAAGACAGAAGGGGGTCAGCATGGTTTCATTGATCGTTCTGGGCGCACTCATATTCATCACAGTCGGGATAGTGAGCTATGTCGTCACTATCTATAACGGCCTGATCATGGTCAAGAACAACATCCTGAAGGCCTGGGCCAACATCGATGTGCTGCTCAAGCAGCGCCACGACGAGATCCCTAAGCTGATCAAGACCTGCGAAGCGTATATGCAGTTCGAGAAAAAGACCTTGGAAAGGATCATCGAACTGCGCAGTTCGGCGCAATCCGCCCAGAGCATCGCGGCTAAAGCCATAAAAGAAGGGGCATTGACCGGAGCCCTGCACCAGCTCTTCGTCACTGCGGAGAATTATCCGCAGCTCAAGACCCAATCATCCTTCCAGCAATTACAAAGCCGTATCACCGACCTAGAGAACCAGATCGCCGACCGCAGGGAGTTCTATAACGAAGCGGTCAATAATTTCAACATCCGCATCCAATCATTACCGGACATGCTGCTAGCCGGCCCCATGGGTCTGACGCAACAGGAGATGTTCAAGGTCTCCGAGGCTGACCGCCAGGACGTCGCCATCGACATCAAAGTCCCCTAGTGGATGAGTAAAGACAACGACATCCCTCTGGTCGGCGCCGGGTTCGCCGCAGGCTTCTGGCTCTTCTATCAAGGCTTTAAAGCGTTGCGGCTCAAACGGCTCATCGCCGGTATGGCGACGTCCAAGACCCGCTCCGTGGCCATGGGCACGGTCGAGCTCGCCGGCATGACTCGCCAACTGCATCTTCTCGACGATCCCGTGTTCCATGAACCTTGCGTCTATTTTTCTATCACCGTCGAGATCGAGCGCGGATCCGGAAAAAACAGGCGCTGGGTCAAAGTGTACGATGCTTCTTCTTCCAATACTCCGTTCGCGCTGGTAGACGACGCGGGATTCATCCCGGTCTATCCCGAAGGGGCCGAGACCCACTGCGAACTCGACATCGACACGACTCTCACTGTCGGCGGACCCTCCATGGTGAGCGCCGATCCTGCCGCGATGATCCCTGGATTTTTACGCAGCATCGGACGTAGCCATGGGCGCTACCGAGTCCGTGCGAATATCCTGCGCGAGAAAGAACCTATCTATATCCTCGGTTACGCTACCACGACAGAACTGCACCACACCCTGCGTCAGCGACTACGCGCTAAGCTCGACCCCCGTAACATCGCACAACTGCTCAAGGGCGACGCGCAAAAGATGAAAACCGCCGATGCCAACAGTGACAATGTCATCGACGGCAGCGAATGGGACGCTGCGATCGCCAGATTGAGCGCCGAGATCTACGCGCAAGAAGCGCCAGCGGCCGACGCCGAACCCGCCCCCAAAGCGCCCCAGGCTCTTATCCGCAAGAGTCCGGACGGATTATTGGTGATCGCGGACAAGCAAGAGCGGGAATTCCTCGACCATTTGGCAGCCAACGCAATCTTGAAGATCTTCGGCGGCCCCCTGCTGACCCTGGCCTGTGGCGCCTATCTATGGTGGCGCCTGTTAGGCTAGGAAAGAGACCGACCCCAAGTCAGACCCCTGTTCTATAATGACTCATCCCCATGCATAGCCGTCCCCGCAGCAAGGTCACGCCCGACCCGGCATTCTACCTGCGCGAATACTTCCACCTGTGCTTGCTGAAATATCTGAGTCAACGCCTGAGCGCCAAAGGCTACGCGCTCAAAGGCGGCGCTTGCTTGCGGTTCTTCCACCGTTCACCAAGGCTCTGCGAAGACATCGCATTCGACGTCTTCGCAGAGGTCGGCGTCGATGAACTCAAAGCCGCGGTCGACGGCGTGCTTAAAAGTAAGCTCTTCCTCGCTTCATTGGCCGCGCAACAGATCCCTCGCATCATCGCCAACCGCACCAAGCAGACGGTCATGACGCAACGCTGGAAAGTACTGCTCCACCTGTCCGACTCAAGCACGCTGCAAACCAAGCTCGAGTTCAACAGGAAGACCAAGAGCGTGGGCTACGAATCAGGCGCCCCGAGCGCTGCACTGACGAACCACCACAGAATGACCCCGTTTTCCGTACAGTTCTACGGCCTGGCACCGGCAGCGGCCCTGACCATCCAAGCGCTCGCCGCAGACGACGACACCGCCGTGCAAGACCTCTTCGACTTGCATCACCTGTTCTTCACCCTCGGCGTCAAACCGGCGGACGCGGCCCGGCTCACCACGACGCAAGAGCTCGAAGCGGCTGCGCAAGCGCTCGAGGGCCTATCCTGTAAAAGGTTCAAAGGCCAAGTCCTTGACCATTTGACCGGCGACCTGCATCTCACCTACGCCGACCCGGCAGCATTCGAAAGATACAAAAGCGACATCGAAGAGACCCTCATCCAGCAGATTTGAGACCGTTCCCTTTTGTCAATTTTTAAAAAAATTGTCTAATCCCAAAGGGGTAAGATAATGGACAAACTCATCAAAACGCTCATCTTCGCCATCCCTCTGGTCATCGTCAGCATCCTCGGTCTGGCCGGATACGGGGTCTATCGCATCGTCTTCTACCAAGAACCCGCTGAAACGACCGCCAGCGTGACCTCTATCCAAAAACAAGACAGCGCTTCAGGGATCACCATGGACTGGAATCAAGCCAAGCAAAGCGCGCAAGCCATGAAGCAAGCGTTCTTTAACGCAGCCAAACCCCTCAAGAATTCGACCGATTCGGTGATGGAA
The DNA here is from genome assembly GCA_038041525.1 of Elusimicrobiota bacterium. GTDB lineage: Bacteria > Elusimicrobiota > Elusimicrobia > JACQPE01 > JACQPE01 > JBBTGF01. Next base: position 7,670 of record JBBTGF010000432.1, read on the forward strand.
GCGGAGAAGACCTGGCAGACCATGGTCTATCTCGAACAAAAAGGCACGCGGCTGTTAGAAAAGCAAGAATCCAAATTCATGGACCGCCTGCAGACCGGTTCACGCTCCCAGCAGCAACATGATGAGACGCTCACCAGCCTTGGCAAACAATACAATCTCGCCATGCTCTACATCTACGCTCACCTTTGGCCCGTGACGCTTGAAGAGATCGCGAAAAAAACACTCAACCTTTACGACCCGAGCGCCACCAAAAAACTTGGCACCGACTGGATGACTCCTTTACCCTTGGATCATTTCCGCAAAGAAGCCGCCAATTGCCAGGTCTGGCCGCCAAAAGACAACCTCATCTCCAGAGAATTCGGCGAAACCACGTCAGCTAACATCTTCTCCGAGTGAGCCACGTGCGCGCCGGTGTACCAGGAGCCCGATGACAGAAAGACTCCCGTCGCTTTCCATCGTACTCTTGGCCTATCACGAAGCGGATATCATCGCCACGACCCTGGCGCAGGCAAGGTCTTGCGGTGAGCGCTTCGCCGGTAGACATGAGGTCATCGTCGTCGGTTTTGCCGGCTGCAAAGACGCGACCAACCGCATCGTTGAAGAGTCCGCGATCCTCGATGACCGCATCCGGCTCATTTTGCAACCCATCGCAGAAAAGGGCTATGGCCGCGCCCTCGCGCTCGGTATCGCCGCCTGCCGCTATGAATGGATACTGCAATCCGACGCTGACGGCCAATACGTCCTTGACGATCTCGGCAAACTCCTGCCGTACGCGCAAGACCCCACGATCGGACTAGTCCACGGTTACCGCAAGCCGCGCCGCGACCCTTTTGAACGCGTCTGCTTCGCCACGGCATATAACATCGCCCTGCGCCTGCTCTATCCGATACCGGTGCGTGACGCCGATTCGGCGTTCAAACTGTTACGCGCCAAGGCCGCGCTTGCGGCATTACCCGCCTGCAAAAGCGGGTTCGCCATAGCCGAGATGATCTTGCGCATGCAGGCCTGCGGCTATAAGGCCGCACAACTGCCCATCACGCACCTGCCGCGCAAAAGCGGCGAAGCGATGGCGGAAAAGAGCGTCAAGGCGCCCTTCGGCCTACAGATCCCGGACCTGACGTTGACCCTAGGCACACTCAAAGAGATGTGGGATATGCGCGCGACGCTCAACAAGCCCGCGACAGGCGCGGCGTTCAAGACCTAAGATATGCAAGTCGTCATCCTAGCCGGAGGCCTCGCCACCCGCCTACGGCCCATCACGCAAGACATCCCAAAATCCATGGTCATGATCAAGGGTAAACCCTTCCTGGAACACCAACTCGCTCTACTCAAGAATCAAGGTATCGAACACGCGCTCATCTTGACGGGGCATCTCTCGGAAAAAATCGTCGCGCATTTCGGTGATGGCAAGCGTCTCGGCATGAAACTCACCTATCACCATGACGGCGGCCGCCCTTTGGGTACCGGCGGCGCGCTGGCAGCCGCCGCAGCGCTCCTGCACGAACGCTTCTTCGTGCAATACGGCGACTCCTATCTTCCCTACGCATACGCCTCCATCTGGCGGCTTTTTGAAGAGATACGCGCCACGGCGCTCATGGTGGTCTACAAGAACGAGAACCGGCATTATGCCAGCAATATCGCGGTCAAAGACGGCTTAGTCATCGACTACGACAACGACCCAGACAAGCGCCAGCATTTCGCATATGTCGATGCGGGATTGAGCCTGCTGTCAAAGACCCTACTGACCTTACTGCCCAAGGACAGGCCTTCGGCTACCGGCGAGATGTTCAAAGCTCTCTGCACGCAAAGGCGTCTGCATGCCTATAGCGTCAGCGAACGGCCTTATGAGATCGGCTCTCCGCAGGGCTTGCAAGAGATCGCTTCTGTTTTATAATCGGATGACATCATCATGAAGGCGTTCATCTTAGGCGGCGCGGGCTTCATCGGCAGTCACTTCTGCGAACTGTTGCTTAAAAGGAACATCCGGACCACGGTCTACGACAACCTATCAGCAGGCATATTGGGCAACTTGGAGTCCTGTATGACATCGGCACGTTTCAAATTCATCCGTGCCGATTTAAACGACACGGCCAAACTGCGCCGCGCCATGGCCGGACACGATTTTGTCTTTCATTTTGCGGACGCGACCGATATCCGCACGGCCTTCAAACATCCCGGCGACTACGTCGACGGCAACGTCTTAGGCAACTTCAAAGTCTTAGAGGCCATGCGCGCCAATGGGATCCGTGATTTCGCCTATCCATCAAGCACTGCGGTCTTTGTCGACGCCACGACCATACCGACTCCGGAAGACTATGGGCCGCTCCTGCCACAGACGCTCTATGGCGGCTCGAAACTAGCCAACGAAGGACTCATCAGCTCCTACGCGCATACCTATGGCATG
>JBBTGF010000433.1:0-4494 GCA_038041525.1 Elusimicrobiota bacterium
TCTTGGTCTTCATGATATCGCAACAGGACTCGATCGCTGCATGCTACCTCGTCGCCGTCACTAAGCCCAACAAATAGGCCAGGTCTTTGTCTTCAAGAGTGAAGCGTACACCGCCATGGAAATGCTTGACTTCGGCTAGATCCTCGCCGCGGGCTTCCAATCGCAGCCATGGGAACACTTGAGCCGCCACCCCGGCGTTATAGACCGCGCCCTTGAGTTCCCGGTTGTTGAACGTCGTATCCCTGCCGAAGCTGGAGGCTTCCGCGTTAAAAGATAATTTCTTCAAGACAGGGACCGCGTAGAAGGGTTCCAAATCCGTGCCGAACCCGCCTTCAGACTTAAGCAAACCCGCGTAAAGCGTGACCCATGGGAAGAACTGCTGGGCCAACCCCAGGTTGAATGTGTTCTTCTTCTCAAAATCTTCGGTTTTTAGCGGCGCCTTCTTGTCGCCGGTATTAGCGACGCCCAAGAAATACTGTTTGTTGGGTCTTGGCGACAAACGTATACCGAAATCACTCCTGCCCTGTTTGGCCTTGGTGTCGTAACGATAACGATAATCCCAAAATGCGCGTATGCGGGTGAAGCGTCCGAACATCTCGGCTGCCCCGGCGGTCGCCACCTTGAGGTTCTGCGTCGCATCCTTGACGTCTTCGCCCATCTTCTTGTCACTGATCAAAGCGCCCACGGCGCCCTCGCCCTGCTCGACTTTTGCCACCAGGCGGTCCACTTTCTCCAAAATCTGGTCGAGCGAACCCGCCACACTGCGCATGGAAAGCAAGGCGGCAGAGATGTCATTCTTGCGATCGTCGAGGATCTCGCGCACCGAGAGCGTGACCGCGTTCAAATTAGCGACTGTCGAGTTGATGTTACGGCCCAAATCGTTGCCGGAGGGACCTTTGAGCGAATCCGTCAATTCGCGGATGCTCTCCAGCGCCTTAGCCACGGATTCTTCCATGCCGAGCAATGTCGTGCCCTGCAAAGAATCACCATCCTTGATGAGCGCAGCGCCGGTGGAACCCATGGCGAGGTCGAGATATTTAGTGCCGATGATACCGGTGGACGCCACGCGCGCTTTCGCATCGGCATGCAACTTGACGTTGCGATGGATCTGCAGCTCGGCGCGCGCTTTACCCGATTCCAAGACGATCTCACGGACCTTGCCGATCTCGACACCCGCGATCTTGACCGGTGATTTAGCGGCCAGACCCGAGATATCATCGAAATAGACATAGACTTTATACGTACGCTCGAAACTGACGTCGCCTAACTTCATGACCACGAAACCCAGGAGCGCCAAGGCGACGACGACAAAAACGCCCACTTTGAACTTCTTATCGTTATGATTCATCCAAACTCCTTTCGCTTAGTCCCAGGCCCTTAATTTGAGTTTGATCGGCCCGTGGCTCGACCCGGTCACGAACTGCTTGACGTATGGGTTGGCCGTATTCTTGATCTGATCGGGCGAACCCACTTCGATTATTTTACCTTCATATAGCATCGCGATACGGTCGGATATCTTATAAGCCGAGACCATGTCATGGGTCACCACGATGGAAGTGACCTTGAGCTTCTTCTGCATATCGACGATAAGTTCATTGATCATGTCGGCCGTGATGGGGTCGAGTCCCGTGGTCGGCTCGTCATAGACGATATATTTCGGACTATGCGCGATAGCGCGGGCCAGACCCACGCGCTTCCTCATGCCCCCCGAAAGGTCCGATGGCGCCATATTCTGCACGCCAGGAAGCCCCACGAGCTCCAACTTCTCTTTGACGATCCCCTGGATCTCGGGCTCGCTTAGATCTTTACGCAGATTACGCAAACCAAAAGCCACGTTCTCACCGACACTCAATGAATCGAACAAAGCGGCGCCCTGGAATAAAAAACCGAACTTATTCTGCGCGGCGACGATATCCGCTTCCGACGTTGATCTAATGACATCCGTGCCGTCGATGACGATGGAGCCTTGATCGGCCTGCAAAAGACCCACCATGTGTTTCAAGGTGACGCTCTTGCCCGTACCCGAACCACCGATGATGGTCATGGTCTCGCCATCGACGATGTCAAGGTCGACGCCCTGCAAGACCTTGTGTCGGCCGAACTGCTTATGCAAATCGCGTATCTGTATCGCCATCATCCGATACCGAATGCCACCAAGAGGGCGGAGACGAAATAATCCGAGATCAGGATCAGCACCATGGAGACCACCACGGCCCTAGTCGTGGCGCGGCCGACGCCTTCAGCGCCACCCTGGGTGGTGAAACCCATATAGCACGCCGTCGTCGCCACGATCGCGGCGAAAGCGAAGGTTTTAAGCAACCCATGGATCATGACATCGGTCTGGATATTATTTAAGATATCGTCCCAATAGACGGTCGACGGGATGCCGAGTTTGGTGATACTGATGAGATACCCTCCCATGATCCCGATGCAATCGGCATAGATGGTCAAGACAGGCAGCATCAGGAATGCCGCCAAAAAACGCGGCACGCCAAGATAACGGATAGGATTGGTCCCCAGCGTGTAAAGCGCGTCTATCTGCTCCGTGACCTTCATGGTCCCTAATTCAGCGGCGATAGACGCTCCGATACGTCCGGAGACCACGATGGCGGTCAAGACCGGACCAAGCTCCTTTAAGATAGAGAATCCGACGACTGTGCCCACGAACAACGGTTCATTGAACACGTTCTTAAAGGAATAACCCGTCTGCAGCGCCAAGACCATGCCCACGAAGAGACTCGTGACGCTCACCACGGGCAAGGAATCGACGCCGATGCGCGCCGCCTGCGCCATGAACAAGTTAACATCGAAGCGGTCGCGGAATATGGAACGGACCAGGTCCCAAAGCAACAAGGCGACCTCTCCGGTAGCCTCGACGGAATCCCGCCACCATGTCCTGATGTATTTCCTGATCATTTCCGGTAGATGAAGGGCGTACGGCCCCCTCCCATGTGACAAAGCAGTTCGTAGACGCTACCCTTGCTCCAATGCGCCCAATCTTGCGGCAGGATGCGCTTCTCACCACTGACGCCCAAAAGTGTCACCTCGTCGCCGACGTGCACACCGGGGACCTTGGTAACATCGAGCATGGTCATATCCATGGTGATAAGCCCGGTGACCGAGACGCGCTCACCATTGATCAAGACCTGCGCCTTACCCGAAGCGCGCACCGGCAGGCCGTCGGCATAACCCACGGGCAAAGTGGCGATCAGACTCTCTTGAGCGGTGACAAAGGTACGTTCATAACTCACCGGCGTATCTTTAGGGACCCGTTTTAAAAATACCACTTTACAGGTCAATGACATGACCGGCTCAAAACCATCCATGCCCCCATAAAGGGCCAGGCCACTACGCACCATATCGAGTTGAGTCATCGGCTGATTGACGGTAGCGGTGGAATTAGCGGCATGCAGGACCCCGGGGTCGATACCTAAAACCTTGAAATGCCCGACCGCCTCCTGGAAGATCGCCAACTGCCTGGCGGTGAACTCCTCGTCACGGGCGCTGGAGAAATGCGTATACACGCCTTCGATCTTGACCCAGCGCGACCGACTAAGCGTCTGCGCGATGCTTGCCGCAGTCTGCGGTTTGGCTCCGATGCGCGACATGCCGGTCTCGATCTTGATATGCGCGCCCAGGCGTTTAGCCGCGCTCTGCGCCAGATTCGCGGCTCCCACCGCGGCTTCCACGCTCGAAATGGTCAACGACAAGCCATATTCCTGCGCCAAAGCTACGGCTCCGGAAAAAGGATAAGCGCTGCCCAATATGAGTATCTTGCCGCCGATGCCGCCTTGCCGCAGCCGCACACCTTCATCTATGGAACTAACGCCGAAATCCGTGACCCCGCACTCCTCTAAACGCTTGGCGATAGCTACCGCGCCATGACCATATGCGTTGGCTTTGACGACGGCTAGGATAGATGTGGCGGAAGCAACAAGATAACTCTTGAGTTTGAGGTAATTCTGCTCCAGGAGCCGCAGATCGATCGTCAGCCAGGCAGGCCTATGCGCGACCTGACCGACCATGCTGGTTGTGGCCAAAGACTTAAAAAACCTCCGTGCGCTAGATGTCGTCGGCACCGACGGACTCCAGCGCCTCTGATACGGGTCCGTACACCGGCTCGACGAAACGTGTGCAATCCTCCAAGAATAAAAGCTTGACCGCGCCGAGCGGTCCGTTACGTTGCTTGCCGATGACGATCTCGGCATCGGCACGCTCCTGGGGCGTCGAATTCGACTTAAGACCGGGGCGCGTGATGAACAAAACCACATCGGCGTCCTGCTCGAGCGAACCCGAGTCCCTTAAGTCGGAAAGCTGCGGACGACCTTCACGCCCCTTCTCCTCAGGACGCCGTGAGAGTTGCGACAATGCCACGATAGGGACATTGAGGTCTTTGGCCAGGATCTTAAGACTACGGGAGATATCCGCGACTTCCAACTGCCGGCTCTCCACATAACGCGACCCGGAGCGCATCAACTGGAGATAATCGATGAT
>JBBTGF010000434.1:0-2299 GCA_038041525.1 Elusimicrobiota bacterium
CGCCGGGCGTGTTCTTGATGAGGATCGGCGTGTCGAGGTCGAGGAAGCCCTGCTCGGTCCTTGTTTTGTGCGCCGGTCGTATTCGGGTAGATATATCGCTTTGGGGCAGAGTCTTGGCGGGAGGTATTTGATGGTTGTTTTTGAGCAGGAACGTATCCAAGGCGTCAGGGTCGTGACCGCTCGTGCGATGGACGCTAAAGAGCGCAATATCTATCGCAGGACGATGTCATGAAAAAGAAGGTACCGCGTTTTAAAAACAGGGAAGAAGAGGCGCGATTCTGGGAAACGCATTCCGTAGCGGATTATATCGGTGATCTGAAGAAAATCGACAGGATATTCACGGTTGCCCCGGGTTTAGCTGAATCTATCAGAGAAAGGGCGCTGACTAAAGCCATATCCTTGAGATTGCCTGTCTGGGCTATCGCCGGGGCCAAGAAGGTAGCGCAGAAAAAAGGCGTCGGTTATCAAGTCCTTATTAAAAATTGGATATCTGAATGCCTGCAACGCGAAGCGGATCATTGATGAAGTCAGGATTTGGTTACGGACAATTCGGCATATCTGGCGCAGATGGCGAATCCGATTTTTTCATAACAGCGGATGGCGGCCAGGTTGTCGGTTTTGACGTTGAGGCCGATGTCTTTTATGCCGTCTTGCCTTAGATCCTGGCATAGCGCGAGGGTAAGTCTGCTCGCGACCCCTTGTCCTCGGTAATCCGGGTCAGTGGTGATATTGCCCAGTGCGGCTACTTTGTATTCACTCGAATAAACGTGCACTCCGGCGGCGCTAAGGAGTTTTTCGAAAATAAAAGCGCCGAAATACCTATCGGTCTTGAGCATCCTTGGATCGAACCAGTTCCCGGGATAAGAGCGTTGGTAGAATTCGAGCAAGTCGGGCAGGTCTGTGTTCGTTAAGCGGCGTATCCGGAAAGACGTTTGACACGTATCGTGTGATTTTACCATATCGTGTAATCTCATTTTAAGATGATCGACCTTGGCGTCGATCCGGCAGCCCGCTTGTTGCAAGATAGGCAGTAGGCCGGGGCTGATGTGGCAATCGAATCGCTCGGGAAGCCTTGGCAGCAGGTCGCGTAGTAGTTGTTGGCCCGCCAAAGTATCGTATTCTTCCAGCGCAATCAGGGTTGGCGGATTTGCCGCTGTATAAAGAAAAAAGATACAGGAAATATCCGTCCCGTTTCTTGTTGCGTACCATTCCACGTAAGGCCAGAAGAAATCGTCAAGGTCGCCGATGCCATAGAGGTGTAGTGGCGTATTTTTCCTAAGAAAATCTTCTATTTGTTTCTTGTCTGTCAGTCGAAGGATAGCGCTATGGAACATCTTGCTCCCCATCATCATATTTCAGCAAATCGTATACAAGCGTAACAGTCGCCAGTCCTGAGGTGTTACTTTTGGCGATTTTTTCCGTATTACTTAGTGGGGGGCAAGGAGGCAATGATGAGGAAGATAGCGCTTGTAGATGTGGAGATTGGCCCGAAGATATATCTGATTCGCGGACAACGGGTGATGCTGGATAGAGATCTGGCGGAACTTTATGGGGTTGAGACTTTCAACCTGAATAAAGCCGTAAAACGAAATCTAGACAGGTTTCCGTTAGATTTCATGTTTCAACTGACTGGGAGTGAATACGGTTCTTTAAGATTCCAAATTGGAATCTTAGAACAGGGGGCTCATTCTAAGTATCTTCCCTATGCGTTCACCGAGCAGGGCGTTGCCATGCTTTCAAGCGTATTGAGGAGTAAGCGCGCGGTGTCGGTTAACATCGCTATCATGCGTGCTTTTGTGCGCTTACGGCAGGCGCTGGCTGCTGATCCGGGATTAGCTGAAAGACTTAAGAATCTGGAAGGCAGGGTGGTACGAAACGAATCAGACATCAAAACCGTCTTCGAAGATATCCGCGACCTATTGCGCCTGCCGAAGAGCCCTAAACCACGTATCGGGTTTAGATTGGATCAGAGAAAGGCTAACGGCTGAAGATTTTTTGTGGGTCGACTTCTTCGCGCAGGATGCGCAGCTCCTCGGCTGATGGCGGGGGGTTGTCGGTAAGGTTGCGCGCGATATCCAATTTAAAGCCCGTTTCATTGACGACTTGTTGTGCCGTGATTCCGGGATTGAGGGCGATCAAGCGCATACGCCTTGTTTTTGGGGGAAAATCGAAGAGACCCAAGTCGGTCACCACACGATAGGGGCCGGTGTCAGCGGGTAGCCCCGCGCGTTCGCGGCCTTGAGGGGAACCGAGATAGCCGGGACTGGTCACGAAATCGATCTTAGGCAGAAAACGCTTT
>JBBTGF010000435.1:0-1711 GCA_038041525.1 Elusimicrobiota bacterium
GTGCAGATGTTGGAAGTCGCTTTCTCGCGGCGGATGTGTTGTTCGCGGCTCTGCAAGGTCAGGGTGTAGCCGGTCTTGCCGTTTTTATCCACGGTCCTGCCGCAGATGCGTCCCGGCAGCCGTCTGACGTATTCTTGTTTACAGGCGAAGAGTCCCGCGTAGGGGCCGCCGTAGCTTAAGGGCAAGCCCAAGGCTTGGCCGTCGGATACGGCGATGTCAGCCGCGTAGTCCCCGGGCGCGCAGAGCAGTCCCAGGGAGATCGGGTTGTTGACATAGGCGATCTGTAGGGCGCGGTGTTTGCGCCGTATCTCGGCGATAGCGTCGGTGTCTTCGATGATGCCGAAGAAATTAGGTTGACCGGTGATGAAAGCGAAGGCGCTGGGGTCTTTGAGTTCGTTTTCCAAGACCTTGAGCGCTAGTTTACCGGTCTTGCTGTCGTAGGGGATCTCGACGATGGTGACATCGAGGTATTTGAGGTACGCGGCAAGTGTGCTTTTATAGTGCGGGTGTAAGCTACGTGGGACCAGGAGTCGCTTTGCGGGTAAACCTAAGTCTTCCATGAAGTGGCGGCGCGCCATGATAGCGGCTTCAGCCAGGCTGGTTGCGCCGTCATACATCGAGGCGTTGGCCACGTCCATGCTTAAGAGTTCGCAGACCATGGTCTGGTATTCAAAGAGTGCGGTGAGTGTCCCTTGGCTGGCTTCGGCTTGATACGGTGTGTATGCGGTCAAGAACTCACCGCGTTTGACCAATTCCCAGACGGTCTGTGGGATGAAGTGATCGTAGGCTCCCGCGCCGAGGAAGCTCGCATATGTGGCGTCCTTGGCCGCGTACGCTTCCAAGTCTTCGGAGAGTTCGAGTTCGCTTTTTCCCGAAGGGATGTCGATCGTCGGTGATAACAGGTTCTTGGGTACCGACGGCAACAGGTCTTCAAAACGCTCGACGCCGATGCGATCGAGTAGCGCTTGTTCGTTGTTGACGTGACTCATCGCCGATGTCCCTTAATGGTGTGCGCTGGCGGTCAGCGCGTCATAAGCTTTCGCGTCCATGAGCGACCCGATCTCTTTGGGGTCGGTCATCTCGATCTTGAAGAGCCAGCCGTCGGCATAAGGGCTCTTGTGGACTAAAGAGAAGTCTTTGACGGCGTTCTCGTTGATGGAGACGATCTTTCCGGAGACCGGGGCGTAGATCTCAAAGGCGGCCTTCACGGATTCGATGACTGCGGCAGCCGTGGCTTGGGCCACTTCTTTGCCGAGTTTAGGCATCTCGATATAGACGATGTCGCGTATCTCTTGTTGCGCGTAATCGCTGATGCCTACGGTGGCGATGTGCGCATCCGCGCGCACCCATTCGTGGGTCTTGGTAAAACGTAAGTTGTTGGTATCAGTCATCGGTCCTCCTATTATCAAACGGGTCTTTTATAGAACGGCAGAGCGCTGACCTTGGCTTGTAGCCGCCGGCCGTTCATCTCGAGTTCGACTATTTTCAAGTCCCAGTGGTTGTTGTCAATGAAACCCAGTGCGATGGGTTTATTCAATGTCGGTGAGAACGTGCCGCTGGTGATGACGCCGATCGGTTTGCCGGAAGCGTCGCGCACCGTCGCACCCTGACGCGCGACCGGGCCGGGGGCGATCGCGGCGAATCCGAAGAGCTTGCGAGCCAACCCCTTGGCCTTGAGCGCTTCCAGCGCCCGCTTGCCGGTGAAATCAGG
>JBBTGF010000436.1:0-4515 GCA_038041525.1 Elusimicrobiota bacterium
AACTGGGGAATCTAAGAATGCCGGAATCTGGGGAATTTGAAAGTGCCGCTATCACTCGCCATTTTCTTCATATATTTAGGAATACAAATTAACGCCAGAATCAACCTCGGCACAAAATTAGTCTCATCAGACAATGGTGCTGGTGAAGCGGCACTTGTCCGTTTGGCACGCATGAAGCAAGGGTCACGAACGAAATACTTCCCAACCATTTATCGAGCATTGACGGAATCGAACATTTATGGCATCCGCTATCGTGCCATTCGAGCATTAGCTCTGATCGGTCCTGAAGCATCAAAAGCGATCCCTTCCCTTGCCGCTTGTTTAAAAGATGACGAAGACCCACAGATTCTCTCAGAGGCCATAACTGCTCTAGAAAAAATAGGAACAAAAGATGCTGTTGAGGCTATCCAAAACTACCGCAGAGAGAAGGCTTTACTTCGAGCTTATGAATCAGGAGAATGCGATCTTAACGCCATAACCCAGAATGAATGTGACAATAAAATTACGCAAGGACGTAAAGACAGGAAAATGGCAGAACAGAAACAGCTCGAACATGAACGCGCCCGCAAGCGCAAAGAGCGAGACGAAGTGTGCACAGAAGCAATAGAAATGATTCAGGCTGGAAATGTAATAGGAGCATCTTTAGACAATAGCGCAACTTATGTTTTATGGGCGTATAAATAAAATCATTATGATTGTGCACAGTGGATTAACAGAAAAAAGTAACAATAATACTTTGGTTTTTAAAATCTATTAAAGCACCGACTGGGACCAAGGTGACTCCTAAATGTCGAACTGCGTGTTGAAGGAACATTTGCGATCAAGCTCTTGCCGTGAAGTGTCCGACATGCTCCACGCTTGGACGCAGATGCAACGCCCGGAAAACTTTGAACATACTGCTCCATTCCGGGTTGCCGCGTTTTGAAAGCATGCGCTGCAAGCTCTCCCTCTTAAGGTCGGCTTTTTTCGCCACTCGCGTCATACTTTGCGCCTTGGCTACTAAAGCCAGCGCGGTAAGCACTAATTCCGGATCATTCTGCGCAAAAGCTACCTGGATACAAGAATTCAGATAATCGGTCGCCCGACCAGGATGCTTTCGAAACTCCCGCACCTGCTCTTCCTCGTGTGAAACATAGGGAACGTGCTTTTTCATTTTCGCCTCCAGTAATCCGCAGCATACTCCTGCGCCCGTAAAATATCGGCTTTCTGTGACCTTTTATGACCTGCACACAACAAGACCACCACCGTGTGGCCATCACGAAGATAATACACACGATAACCGGGACCGAAATCTATCTTAAGTTCTGTAACACCCTGTCCTACGGACCGCGAATCGCCCCAATGTCCAGATTTCATGCGGTCCACATAAGCCGACACGCGCCCAGCCACCCGGCTGTCCAGACTCCCTATCCATTCCGAGAATGGGACATGTCCACCGACCGTACGGTAACGCCGAAGCTCCATCTTCAACATCGTTTTAAGTGTAACTTATAAGTTACACTGTATCAATACTTAAATTTTTACCGGCTGAATCAAAGCTGGCGTTTGCGGCCTTGCAAAAAACTGCAATGGGCGTTATCTTAGTTATAGCGCCATGAAGATACTCATCACTGACGACGACCCCACTAACCGCATGCTCTTGCGCGAGATGTTAGGGATGCTTAAAGTCAGCATCTTTGAAGCCACGACGGGCAAAGAGGCCATCGTCGCGGCTAAACAGGAAGTGCCCGATCTTATCCTCATGGACCACACCATGCCCGAGATGTTAGGTTACGACGCGATGAAAGAGATCCGCAAGGACGACCGGCTGAAGAACACGCCGTTTGTCATGATCACCGGTGATTTTGAGATCCAGGAATATCAAGAAAATGACGCAGTGGAGAAATGCGCCTTCCTTCCCAAACCCTACAGCCTTGACCAGCTATTCTTCACTATCGGCCGCGCCATGGGCAAGAAGTTCCCGCCCGCAGACATCAAATAACTTATAGCCCGAGCTGATGCAGGGCTCTCGCCGGACAGTAATCATGCTTCCTTTTTTCGTCATTCCCGCGAAAGCGGGAATCCAGACCACGCTTTGACCGCAACAAAAGGGCCTGGATTCCGGATACCTGCTACGCAGACTTCGCAGGTTCCGGAATGACAACAATGCGTGACATTGCACGCCATACCCGCAAAAAACTATCATTTGCACATGGATGCGGCAAGCAAGGAATCCCAGGCTACCCGGCTTAAGACCATCCTGGCGCTCTCCGGCGCCGGGATGCTCTTGTGCGGCGCCATGACCGCGCAACGCTACAGCTCCATCAAGACCAGACGTCAACACACCTCATCGAGCAACGGGCACACCGTAAAGTCACCGGCAAGCGCCATCAAGATATCGCGCACCGATAAGTCCGACCCGGTGTTCACTTTTAGAGAGGTAGCGGCTGACGGCAAACCGACAGCGCCCGAGGCGCGTGGGGAGACGCAACTGCGCAACATCCTGTTCACCTTCAACGATTTCAAGAGCAAAAAAGTGCAGATCACCGGGGATTTCAACGATTGGAAACCTGTCGACATGAACAAAGAAAAATCAGGGACTTGGAGACTGCCGGTAGCCCTTAAGCCCGGCGTCTATCGCTATAATTTTATCGCCGATGGCAAGAAGAAGCTCGATACCTACAACTCCAACAAAGAGGCAGGGTCTTCGATTTTAGTGGTGGAACCCGCTAATTTGATAAGATGACTTTGTCGAAGAATAGACGTTTTTAAGATACAAGATATACTCAATAGGAGTCACGATACATGAAAAAAATCAGACTGACGGACTATGCGATGATCCTTGCCGGCGCGGTGGCGCGCGTCCTGCCGCACGCACCGAACTTCACGCCCACCGGAGCTTTGGCTTTCTATAGCGGTTCGAAAATGAGTCTCAAAGCCGCCTTGTCGATATCATTAGGCATCCTATTTCTCTCTGACCTGGTCCTAGGCTGGCACTCGACCATGTTCTTCGTCTACGCCGGCTTTGCTCTGACAGCGCTACTAGGTCACGCCCTTAAAGACACCGGCACTGCGGGCAAGATCAGCGGCTTAGCAGCATCGTCACTGCTTTTCTTCGTCACCACGAATTTCGGGGTCTGGCTCACTAGCGGCATGTACACGCATTCTTTAGCGGGTCTGTCAGCCTGCTACGTCGCCGCCTTACCGTTCTTAAGCAATGAATTGCTTTCAACCATGCTCTATGGCGGCGCGTTCTTCGGCGCCTCCAAGATGATCGAGCACGCGCTCAAAGCCCGCGGAGTCACTGCTCCCAACGCGGCTTAAAGTCGCCATGCTCAAAGCCGGCGCCCCTGACGCGGCGGACCTAGGCCAGCAGGACAAGACTGCGGCTATCAAAGCCTTTGGCACGATCCGCAAGGTCCGCGCGTATCTTAAAGGCATCGGTATCGAATACCCGCAGATCCTGCGCTTGAACAACGACACTTTAGTCATCGGCGGACGCGCCGAAGACATCGTCAAAGCCAGCCGCCACGCTGCGATCATCAACGGCTATCTGGCCACTCTGGGTTTCAAGAACATCTACATCCAGCTCAATCCTAAGCCGTGACCCATTGATATCACCCTACCCACTTAAACTATAATTGCCTATCCGATAACGGAGGTCTACATGACGAAATCCAAAGCAAGCACCCAGGAAAACAAAGATGTCGTGGTCAAGAACAAGCCACTGGCGCAGTCCAAACTCAACGCTTTCAAGAAAGTCTTGCTCGAACTCCGTGAGCGCATCCAGCGCACCATGGAACAGAACCGTTCCAAAGACCTAGAAACCACTTCCAGCGCGGAACCGGGTGACGACGGCGACGTCGCGGTGCAGACCTATGAAAAAGAGATCCTTTTTGAGATCACCGGCAACGAACGTGAAACGCTCTCCAATATCGACGCGGCCTTACGGCGCATCGCCAACCGGAGCTATGGCTATTGTGAACGCTGCGCTAAGCCCATACCGCTCAAACGCATCAAAGTGCTGCCCTATTCGCGCTTCTGCCTGACCTGTCAAGCGGTCTACGAATCGAAACGCCGATAACGCGGGGGACCCGCGCGATGCAGGCCGTCATCTTCCGCGAGCATGGCGGGCCGGAAAAGCTCGAATTCGTCGCTGACTTCCCACAACCACGACTCGGCCCCAACGACGCGCTGATACGCGTACGCGCCTCATCTTTGAACCACCTTGATGTCTGGGTGCGCCAAGGCTTGCCCGGACTTAAACTGCCGTTACCGCACATCGGCGGCTGTGACGCTAGCGGTATCGTAGAAGCCTTAGGCAGCGCCGTGCGCGGCCTGGCCATAGGCGACGAAGTCATCGTCTCACCCGGCACGAGCTGTTTCACCTGTCCCGCCTGCCTTGCCGGCAAAGACAACCTCTGTAAAAGCTACGGCATCATCGGTGAGACCTGCAGCGGCGCTTTCGCCACCTATGTCAAAGCCGACCACAGGCAACTGATCCCCAAACCCAAGGCTCTCGATTTTGAGACAGCG
>JBBTGF010000437.1:0-7542 GCA_038041525.1 Elusimicrobiota bacterium
CGCAAAACTCCTGAAGGCTTTCGGTCCACAAGGCTGGTGGCCCCTAAAGTGCAAGTATCATCCCGGTAGATACCCAAGACTCAAGAAGCAAGAAGCGTTCGAGATAGGCATAGGAGCGATCCTGACACAGAACACGGCTTGGACCAACGTCGAACGAGCTATCAAAGCCTTGCACGCCGCGCACGCATTTGAACCCACCCACTTACTGGCATTACCTCAAAACAAACTCATGGTACTCATCAGGCCGACCGGCTATTTCAAACAAAAAGCTAAAAAACTGCGCATCTTCGCCGAATATGTCGAGAGCCTTCCCGGTCATGACCTACGCGCGCTGAAGCGCTCGTCTTTAGAGCAGAACCGCAAAGACCTACTCGGGCTCTGGGGTATCGGACGCGAGACCGCCGATTCGATATTACTCTACGCCCTTGACATGGAGATCTTTGTCGTCGACGCGTACGCACGGCGCATTAGCGGACGCCTGGGCATACTGCAACACAGCGACGGCGACTATGACGTCATTAGAAAATACTTTGAGAAGGGTATCCCCGCATCCAGCGTCACCTTCCAGGAATACCACGCACTCATCGTGGAGCTCGCCAAACGCCACTGCCTGAAAAGCTCCCCGCGCTGCAACACCTGTCCGCTATTGTCTGACTGCGGTTTTGGAAATGCTAAAAGTCTTACATGAACGCCTGGCACAATCGCTATCTGTCGGTCGCGCGCAGAGCGCGCGACACGGTATGCGCCAGAGGCGCTGTTGCGGCCGCGCTCCTGTTGACGCTGACCCCGGCACACGCCGCACAATGGCTGCGCGGCGCAATCCACGTACATTCCTCCCGATCGTTCGATAGCCAAGGCACGTTCGAAGAGATCTCCAAAGCGGCTAAGAAAACAGGCCTGGATTTCATCGTCTTAAGCGACCACGTCCCGATAAAAGCAGACGACATCTGGGTCACCGCGCCCGATGACGACCCTGACTTGGTCTGGATCGACGGCGTCGAAGTCGAAGTCGATGAAAAATATCATTTCTTGGCAATAGGCCACGCAGCGACCATCGTCGACTGGCAGAAGGGCAAAGAACTTGATGGCTTACGCGCGGCTAAACGCGAAGGCGCGCTCATCTTCTTAGACCATCTTGAGGACGCCCGGGGATTCAGCGACCTCGATCTCATCGACGGCATCGAACTCTACAATACGCACGCCGACCTGTTCACCCCAGCCATCAAACTACCGTCCTTGGTGTTCTGGAGCATGAAGAAGAACAGCAAAAAACTCTGGCTCGGTATCCTCGACCCGCCAAAACGCCAGCTTGCCTATTGGCAAAAATGGTCCACGGACAAGGACTTAAAAATCGTCGGCGGCAACGACGCGCATCAAAACGTACGTCTTTGGGGTAAACAGATCGACCCTTATGAAGAGTCGTTCAAATTCGTCAACACTTTCGTCAAGGCTGCGGCCAAAGACCGGCGCTCGATCATGACGGCGCTGCGCTCGGGCCCGAGCTACGTGGCTTTCCCTATCTTAGCGCCCGCCGATGGCTTCGAGATGACTTTGCATGAGGAAAGTCCGACATATATCAAGATCGTATTACCGCCGCAGAGCTCTGGCAAGATCCGGCTCATCCACGACAATGTCCGAATAAAAGAGCACGAGGGCGATCATCTTATCTATCCGCAACCCAAACCCGGCCTCTACCGTGCCGAGGTCTGGCTCAAACACAAAAAAGATTGGAACCCTTGGATATATTCAGCGGCTTTAAGAGTCGGTGAAAAAGATGCGCAATGACCCCTACCTCAAGACACTGACGCTTTGCTGGCTGCTGGCAGCGCCGCAAGCGCTCTGCGCCTCCGGTTTTTTAGCCTCGGCAGGCAAGGCTGACATCACGCCGAGCCTTGAGCGTACCGTGTACGTAGCTGGCTATGGGTCGAAAGGCCGACCGGCGACCGGGGTCCACGATCCTCTGTGGGCCCGTGGCATAGCCCTCCAAAAAGACAAAGCGACCGTCGTGCTCGTCAATCTTGACCTGATCGGGTTCCCGCGCCCCTATGTCGAACGTATTCGCGAAGGCTTTGACGGCGTCTATATCCTCGTCGCCTCGGCACACACACATTCCGGTCCCGATACTTTAGGCCTCTGGGGCCCCAAAATGGGTCATAGCGGCGTCGATCCGGCATATATCGACCTTGTCATCGACCGCACGCGCAGCCTCATCAAAGGACTCCTCAAAGACCTGCGGCCCGCCAAACTCACAGCCGCGCAGACCGACGTCGACCCCAAGGGATTGACGCGCGACCTGCGCGACCCGGTCGTCATCGATGACACCCTGACCGCTATCAAGATCGTCGCATCAGCCACAGGCGCCCCGATCGCCACGCTAGTCAACTGGTCATGTCATCCCGAAGTCTTGGGGCCCGACAATACGCTCATCACATCGGATTTCCCCCACTATCTACGTGCGCGCATCGAAAGCAGCAGCAAAGGCACCGCGGTCTTCTTTGCGGGCTCTATCGGAGGCTTGCTTTCTCCTGATGCAAGCGCGGATACTTTCAGCGAAGCCGAACGTATCGGCACAAGCCTAGCCGAACACGCGCTAAAAGCGTTAATGGATAAGAGCGTCTCTTTAGACCAGACGACGCTGACTGTCAGCACAGCGGCTGTGCGCCTACCGGTGGAGAACATCCTCTATCTGGCAGTCCTTAAGACTGCGGCGCATGGCAGACCGATCTTCGACGCGCATGGCCGCCGCATCGGCCTACCCTACTGGAGCCATTGGCCAGGACTGCTTAAGCCACTGGCTGCGTGGCTGCATATGCGTATCCTGCGCGGCAAAGCGCCCTGGCTCGAATCAGAGATGGCGCTCGTACGCTTCGGCGATAGATTGAGCATCCTCGCCGTACCCGGGGAACTCTTCCCTGAACTCTATCTAGGCGGCTACGACGGGTCGAAAAGTTTCCAGTATGACGTCACCTCGAAGCATAACCCCCGGCCACCGGACTTAAAGCGGGCGCCCACCGGCGGTTACCTTAAAGACAGAATGGATACACGCCTAAAACTCGTCTTCGGATTGGCCAACGATGAGATCGGCTATATCGTCCCCGAATACGATTTCCGCATCAATAAGTTAAGCCCCTTCCTCTACCCTCGGCCCAAGGGCCATCATTACGAAGAGACGAACTCAGTCGGCAGCCAGGCCGCAAAGCTCATAGTTGAAACCGCCGGTTTCCTTATTGATAACGGGCATAATACACGTTAGGTTTTTAATGGCCGCAGTTTGCGGATGATTTTATGTTTATCGTATGCTTGATAACTGTGCCTAAACTTTCGCTAGGCCGCAAGATCGCCGATGCGCTGGTGCGCTCAAAGTCTGCCGCTTGCGTCAACTTGCTCACCGGCATCGAGAGCCTGTTTTTTTGGAAGGGCCATGTCGAAAAAACACGCGAATGCCTGCTCATCGCCAAATCAACTAAGAAAAAATTTTCAAGACTAAAAAAGACCGTCGAACGCCTGCATCCTTATAGCGTCCCCGAGATCATCGCCCTGCCGGTCGAATGTGGCAACCCGTCTTATCTGCGCTGGGTCAGCGCATCGGTGAATGGCAATGTCCGCTAACAACTTAAAGAAGCTGCTGCTGGAAAGCAAGAAACTGCGCCTGCTCATCACCTTCAACGAGCGGGTGCGCCTCGCCTCCGGCATCGACGAGACCTTAGGCGTGCTCTTCGAAGAGATCAAGGAAGTCTTGAACGCCGAGCGCGCCACGCTCTTCCTCTTGGACTCACGCAAAGAAGAGCTCTATGCGCGCATCGCCACGGGCCTTGACGCCAATATGACACGCACACTGCGCTTCTCCGCCAAACGCGGCATCGCGGGCTCCGCGGTAAGCTCCGGCCGGTCAGTCAACGTAGCCAACGCCTACAAGGACAAATGCTTCGACCCAAGGTTCGACGAGCTTTATCATTTTAAAACGGTCTCTGTTTTGGCCACGCCATTATTCGACACGCACAACAAGGTCATCGGGGTGCTTGAGATCTTCAATAAGCGTAAAGAGAAGCGGTTCAGCAAAGAAGACGAGGGCTTGGCCAACCTCATCGCCAACCAGCTCTCCGCCGCGCTGGAGAACAGCCAATTACTCGAACAACTCAAACGCTCGAACTTAGAATCGATCTACATCCTCGCGCAGGCGGCGGAATATCGCGACCAAGAAGATACGGCGACCCATTTGAAACGCATCAGCGACTATGCGACCATGCTGGCTAAGACCATCGGATTACCTAGCGAGCAAGTCGAGAACATCCGCTTCGCCAGCCCCTTGCATGACATCGGCAAGATCGCCATACCCGACACCATCCTGCGTAAACCCGGCAGATACACCCCGGAAGAATACGAAGAGATGAAGAAGCACACTACTTTAGGCTACGAGATCCTCAAAGACGCCCAGTCCCCGATGCTCACTTTAGCGCGCGAGATCGCACTGACGCATCATGAACGCTTTGACGGGACGGGCTATCCGCGGCAATTGCAGGGCAAAGAGATCCCTATCTCATCGAGGATCGTCTCTTTGGCGGACGTCTTCGACGCACTAAGCACGGAGCGGGTCTATAAACCACCGTGGCCGTTCGAGAAAGTCGTCGAGTTCATCGACAGTCAATCAGGGAAACAATTCGATCCCGAGGTAGTCGAGGCGTTTAGGACTTGTCTGCCCAAGATCGAACCTCTGGTCAAATTCTGATTCAGGATATCCCCAAAAGACCTGCGGCTCGGGTGAACACGGCGTCCGGGAACCCCAGAGCCCTTTTGATAGCCAGGTCTTTACGTATCGGATTCTGCCAAGAAGCGATCTCGGCTAATGTCTCCTTATCTATGCGCCCGGCGAACTCATTGACGCTGGGTTGCAGCGTCGCGTCACTGCCATGGATGAGGCGCTCGTGGACCCAATCATGATGTAAGACCTCGGGCAACAGCTTGGCCCGCGTCCAATGCGTAAAAGCCGCCATGTCACCATAAAGATGTGGATAACGGCGGGCCAAAGCGACGAAATCATCGAAATACTCCGGCTCATCCTTCCCGCCCGATGTTCCCGAATGCGCCATCACCACCACAACCCCCGCGTCAAGCGCGCGCAACAACCTCAAAGGATGTCCGTACTCTTGGCTTTCTTTGGTCGTCGAGACCATGGTGTGCTCAAAACCCGTATGACTCAACAATATCAGCTTTAAATCCACGAGTTTTCGATAGAACCCTGCGAAACGTGACTCCGCGGGATCGAACAACTGGGATGACGGCAGCCATTTGATGACGCGGACCCCGGCAGCCGCCACGCGGTCAAGCTCATCACTCCAATCGCGGCGCATCGGATTGACGCTCGCGGCGGGGATGACCTTGGGGCACAAGGTCTTAAGCCCGATCACATAATCATTAGGGACAAAAAAACCAGTGCGTTCCCTATCCAGGGATCCCTCGCGGTCGTAAACGCCGTCGATCGCCAGGACCACGGCATGATCGATATCCTGGGCCTCCTCGATGAAACCCAAGAGGCGCTTACGGACCTGGCTATCCAAGATACCGAACCATTCAGCGATACGGAATTGCGCGCGCAAGCCCAAAGGCATCTCACCGCGCAGATAAGTCTTTTGCGCACCCGACATAAAACAACCGGTCGCCTTAGGGTCGATGCCACCTATATGCACATGGAAATCGATGACAGGGCTCACTTAGGGATTCTACTTAAATGATTCGCGGATAAACCCGCGCTAGCGCATCTGGCTGTCGAAGCACACAGCAACACATGCCGATAAGGCGACGACATCGGGCGCATAAGAAAGGCAATCAAGAAATGAACATGTAGTGATTGCGTACGACTCGATCTCGAGCTTAGCGACCTTATCGACCGCGGCAGATTTCCTTTCTTTGGCGACCGCCGCATTAATATTCTTAAGCGCCGCGCGCTCTTTAGCCGCGATACGTTTGTCAGGTGACAATGAGAAATCTCGGCTCTGGCCTTTGCCCAAAGCTTCTGCTTCGACCTGCGCCGCCTCCGGTGTCGGCTGTTCGACCCCGCCAGCTCCTAGATCGACTGCAGGGGGCCCTGTGGGCTTCGCCGACGCCAAGTCGAACGCCTCCGCGGCTTTACCCGCATCCGCTTCTTTGGCAGACACATCCTCTAGCTTCGGCTTCTGTTCATCCTTGGCTTCAGCATCCACCTGTACTTTGTTCTTTCGGACTAACCCGTCTTTATCCAAACCGAAATCAGCCTCAAGGTCCTGCTTCTCCGGGTCAGGCACCTCTGCTCCCGGCTTGACGTCATCGATGCTCTCGTCCCACGTTTCAGGACAATAGCCTTCATATTCAGACGAATATCCGGGTTCGGAAAAGGTTATCACAGCCTGATCCTTCTCGCCAGGCGCTAAAAAAATCACCAGCTCACCTTGGATGATCCTACGCTTGACGTCATTGAAATCGATATCGCCCTTCGGAGCGCTCGTCTGTGGATCGAACATGAAACAATCGTCGGGATTATGATGCTGCTTATTGAAGCGGTTGCAGATGAGCATCTGTTGCTTGATCATCTGATCCCAGGCATCTTCGCGGCTCTGCGCTTCGCTCTTAGCCTGCGTCTGATCACCGCCATAAGTACCCGGAAAATAGCAGACCTCACCATGCAGGAAACTTGAACGAAGGGACAGGATGCCAAGCAACGCTAAACAGGCCGATAGAACACGCATGACCTCATATAGTCTGAAGCAACAAGGTCAAAAAAACAATAGGGGGTCTGCCAAATACCGGAACTTAGAATTTCAGGCCCATGCCCGCTTCGTAACCACTCTCCCCATGGAGGTTGGTATAAGCGGCATTGACATAACATAAAGGGAAAGGCTTGAAATTGATGCCAGCGACTGCTCGCGTGCCATTGGCTTTCACCTTGAGCCCCACCAACGTCAGGTCAGCCGCGTCTTTGACCTTGATACGGCTGTGGTCCCAGCCAACGCCGATATAAGGCGAGACCACCGGTACATTGATGTCAAAAGATGCGTTAGCGCTGTAGTGAGTCATGGAAAAGTAATTATGATTAAGCACATGCGTGAACGCGGAGATACTCATCGCCGGCGTCATAGGCAAGAGTTTCGCCTTAAAAAGCCCGTAACGCAGACCGCTGCCCACCATGGCCGTATCCCCGAAGCTGATGCCGCGCATGATGACATCGATATTATAGGGCAAACCGATGGCTCCTTGAGCTACGGGGATGATCGCGTTCTTGACCGTCTTGCCGGTAAGATCCTTCAAGATGACGTCATCATTAGACGGACTCGACTGCCCGTTCATGTGCACACCGAAGTCAACCCCCGGGAAACCCAATGACGACCCCGAATGGAACGTTCCCCCACCCACTAAGCCGCCGATATCCCGGGCGAACGCCTTGAGCGCCACCTCCGTGACGTTCTGCTTGAATCCTTCGAATTGTTCCGCCAGCGCTAGCGCGGGCAAGACCGATACGGTTGCTGACAATAAAATAAATCGGATGATCTTCATTCCAGTCCTCCGTTGACT
>JBBTGF010000437.1:7552-12937 GCA_038041525.1 Elusimicrobiota bacterium
GACTTGATAAATTTACTTGTGGCATCTTTGACTTAATTAGACTAAATTTAAATCGGGGAGAGGAAGCATATCTTCCGAACCCCTGGTCTATGATCCAACAAAAGCTCATAGCTTTGACGATCTTCATCGTCGCCTTAGCCGGACTCATCGTCTCGCTATTATTCCTCTTCCATGAACACTCGGTAATCCGCCACGAAGTGCAGAGCCGCGGCAACATCCTGGTGAAAGCCGTGACCAAAAAAGCGCTCGATTCCATCCGCGCGGGCGACTACGGAGCAGGATTAGCCGGTGTCGTCAAGAGTCTACATGCCGACCCGGATGTCGAGATCGCAATGGTCGTCGACCCTGAAGGCACCATTCTAGCGCATACTTACGACCGGACGATCGGTCAAAAACTCTACCTGACCTCCTGGGATCAAGATGTATTCAAAAGTAAAGAACCGTTGATGCGTTTTGACAGCGGCAAGAACCGCTATATCATCGGCATGGCGATCGAAGGACCGGGGTCCTACGCTTTAGGCGACAAGGAATTGGTCATGCCCACGGGCAATTCGCTCATCAGCCTGGGTGCGATCTATATCGGCATCTCGCAAGACAGGATATCGGCGCTGCTTAAAAAGACCATAGGCTTCGTCGCAGCGTCGCTGTTGATGGTATTAGGCGTCGCTTCGATCTTAACGCGGGTATTCACGCGGCGCATTGTGCGGCCATTAAACGAGCTCAACCAAGCCACCAAAGATATCGCGGAAGGCAACCTGTTGGCGCAAGTCGACGCTAAAGGCAACGACGAGGTGTCGAACCTGGCAAGGTCGTTTAACTTAATGACCAGGCGTTTGCGTGAGACCACTATCGGCAAGAGCCAGCTCGAAGCCATCGTCGAGCAAAAGACCAGGGAACTCAAAGAGACCAACGAATCACTCCTGGAAGCCAATACGCACCTGCAGCGGCTCCAGGAGCTCGAGTCAAAATTCGTCTCCATGGCTTCACATGAACTGCGCACGCCGCTGACTTCCATCGGCGGCTTCGTCTCCTTGATGCAAAAATATTTCGAGCGGCTTACCAAGGAACAGATGACGAACTATTTGAACGCCATCGCCTCGGAATCCGCTCGCTTGGGCCGCATGATCAACGAGATCCTCGACTTAAAACGCATCGAGCAAGGCCGCTTCGAACTCAATCCGGTACGCCTCGACGTCAAAATGCTCGCCCAAAAGGTCATCGACGAGCTCAAGATGCGGCCCAACCAACCGCATTATGAGGTCGTGATCGAGGGCGCCGAACTCATCGCCATGCTCGATGAAGACAAGACCAAACAGATCTTCATCAACCTGCTCTCCAACGCGGCAAAATATACGCCTGCGGATAAACATGTCTTTGTGGAAGCATTCGCCATCAACGCCACGCTCGTCATCAATATCCGTGACGAAGGACCCGGCATACCCAAAGAACTCTGGGAAAAACTCTTCAAACCCTTCGCGCGCGCCAATGACGAGGTAGCGCGCAAGACCGTGGGGTCCGGCCTCGGACTGGCGATCACGAAGTCCCTGGTAGAGACCATGGGCGGCAGAGTCCGTGCGGAGAATTTAAAAACTGGCGCGCAATTCACAGTGATATTACCAAGGGGGAACTCCAATGTCTAACAAAATAGTCATGATCATCGATGATGACACGCACACCAATGCGATGTTAGCCGACACGCTCAAACTCGAGGGCTTCGAAACCGTCGGGATGGGCAGCGGCGAAGAGGCGCTTGATTTCCTCAAGGACAAGAAGGTCGACATGATACTGCTCGACCTCTTACTACCGGGCATCAAAGGCTGGAAAGTAGTGGAAACCCTGCGCAACGACCAAAAGACCTCCGAGATCCCGGTCATCGTATTGTCCATCCTTTCCCCGGAAGATACCGGTCTCGTCAAGCAATTCGGCAATATCGTGGGCTATGTCTGCAAACCCTTCGATATGGACCATCTGATGGCGGAAGTCAAAAAATCTCTGGCATAGACGAACTTACGCATGGCGACAAAAATACTCATCGTAGAAGACGAACTCAACATCAGTCAAATGATCCAGGATGTGCTCAAATTCGAGGGCTTTGACACCGAGACCGCTTTTGACGGTGATGAGGCTATCGAAAAAGCCCACGCGGCCAAACCGGACCTGATCACTTTAGACATCGGCTTGCCGAAAAAGACCGGACTTGAAGTCTTACAATCTCTTAAAAACGACACTCACTCGATGGCGATACCGGTGATCATCGTTTCGGCGCAGAGTCAGCAGACGGATATCGATAAAGGATTGTCCTTGGGCGCGGCCCGCTATATGACCAAACCATGCGATCCGCTCAAACTGGTAGAGACGATCAGAGAAATACTGGAACTACCTGCCTAAAACGTCAAGCCTTGGCGGCTGCGGGATCTTTCTGTAAAAGTGCGGCCATCTCACGAACTGCATCGGCCGCCTTCTTGAGATTCTCTTTATCCTTGGCTTCCAGCGGAATCTCCCAGATGCGCACCAGTCCGCCGTCGCCCAACACGGCAGGCACCCCAAGGAACACCCCGGAAATACCGAATTCGCCCTTGAGCATGACCGAGCATGGCACGACTTTCTTCTTATCTAAAACGATCGCCATGACCATCTCAAGCACGCTAGCGCTGGGAGCATAATAAGCGCTGCCGGTCTTAAGCAACTCGACGATCTCGGCGCCGCCTTGTACGGTGCGAGCCACGATATCGGCGATCTTCTCGGCGGTGAATATCTTAGTGATGGCAACGCCGTAGACTGTGGAATACGCGGCCACCGGCACCATGGTCTCACCATGAGTGCCCATGACACAAGCAAAAACATTCTCTATAGAAACACCGGCCTCGCGCGCGATCAAGCGCTCCATACGCGAAGCGTCAAGCACCCCGGCCATGCCCAGGACCCGTTCACGCGGAAAACCGCTGGCTTTCAAAGCCGCATGGCACATGGCGTCAAGCGGATTAGTCACAACAATCAAAACAGCCTTAGGCGACTTGGCAGCGAGTTTGCGCGCGACATCGGAAACGATACCGGCGTTGACTTCCAGAAGTTTTTCCCTGGTCATGCCGGGTTTGCGTGGCAGGCCCGCGGTGATGACGGCGATGTCGGAGCCTACGGTAGCTTCATAATCCGTTGTCCCAGTGACCGAAGCGTCGGTCCGCATGACGCTAGAAGCCTGCTCCATGTCGATGCCTTTACCCTTGGGCATCCCCCCCATCTCCGGGATATCGATGAGCACGGTATCAACTAGGCCCGTGGCGTGCAAACGTTCGGCGAGCGTTGCCCCTACGTTACCCGCTCCGACTACGGTGACTTTCTTGCGCATAGAAGCACCTCCTGATGACTTATACAAAACTGACTTTTTTGCCTGACTCCTTAGCGATCTTACTCTTAGAAGGAACCGCTCCAGCGGCGGCCAAACTGTAACCGGAACCGGATTTGCTTCTCATGACAGCGGCAGTCAAAGCGGCCAAGGCAGCGGCGACAATGACCGCCCTCCAACCGATGCCGAGATTGCTGATAATGAACGGCGCGATCATGATAGACACCAGGTTCATGACCTTGATCAAGGGATTCAGCGCCGGACCGGCTGTGTCCTTGTAAGGATCACCGACCGTATCGCCGATAACGGCAGCCTTATGAGCGTCCGTGCCTTTGCCTCCCAAGAAACCGTCTTCAATCTTCTTTTTCGCGTTATCCCAGGTAGCGCCCGTGTTGGACATATAAACGGCAAGTAGCTGCCCAGTCAAGATAGCGCCCGCTAAAAAACCGCCCAACGCACTGACGCCCAGACCAAAACCAACGAGTATCGGTGTCGCGACAGCCAAGACCGCCGGGGCTATGAGTTCCTTCTGCGCCGCTTGCGTGACGATGGCCACACAGCGTCCATAATCCGGCTTCTCTTTGTACGTCATGATACCGGGCTTCTCCCGGAACTGACGGCGGACTTCCTCGACGACCAAGGCGGCGGCGCGGCCGACAGCCTTGATAGCGAATGAAGAGAACAAGAACGGCACCGCGCCACCGATGAGAAGGCCGACGAAGACCTCCGGCATGTTAACCTGGATGCCCGTTGCGGAGAGTTCGGATTCACCGATGAAAGACCTGAATAAGCTCACAGCGGCGATGACTGCCGTGGCGATAGCCAGGCCTTTGGTGAGCGCCTTGGTGGTATTGCCGATGGCGTCCATCCAACCGAGAGTCTTCTCGGCTTTCTCATCTTTGATACCGCTCATCTCGAAGATGCCATGCGCATTATCGGTGATCGGCCCATAGGTGTCCATGGCGAGGATATATCCGGTCGTAGTCAACAGTCCCAAACCGACCACGCTAATGCCATAAGCGGACATCGCCAAACTTTCAGGGAAAAGCAACAGCGACGCGATGATAGTGGCCGAAATAGTCACCGCTGCCCAGACCGAAGACTCCAATCCCTCCGCCATGCCCGTGAGAATAACGGTGGCTGGACCGGTCTTGGCGGCCGCCGCAGTGTCTGTGGTCGGACGCTTGGACGGATGCGTGAAATAATTAGTCAGATACAGCGTCACGATCGCCAGGATGATGCCGATACTCGCCGCGATGGAGAAGCGCCAGTCGACGTTGCCCGTGGCCGGATTACGCAGATAGAAGTAATTGATCACGAAAAACCCGATCACGCTGGTGAGCGAACTGACCATGTAACCACGCTCGATGGGCTTCATCGGGTCGACCATACCTTCACCCTTTGTCTTGACCGCCCATGAACCGAACATGCTGGTGAACACGCCCAAACCGCGGATCAACAAAGGGAACAACATCAATTTCAAAGCGAACGACTGGGCATTACTGCCATACTCCGTCATAAAGGAAGGATCAGCAAGACACCCGGCAGCCAGGATGATGGCCGCAACCAAGGTGACCTCATAAGACTCGAACACATCGGCCACCATACCGGCGCAATCGCCGACGTTATCGCCCACGTTGTCGGCAATGGTTGCCGCGTTGCGGGGATCATCTTCCGGAATACCGGCTTCGACTTTGCCCACGAGGTCAGCGCCCACGTCAGCGGCTTTCGTATAGATACCGCCGCCCATACGCATGAAGAGCGCCGCCAGAGCGCCGCCAAAACCAAAACCCACCAAGACCTTCATGGCGTCCTCGCGGAAAATCATGAAGATAGTCGTCGCGCCCATCAGACCGAACCCCACAGTGAACATACCGGCGACCGTGCCGGCTTCAAACGACAACTCTAGCGACTTCTTGAAACTTGTCAATGCATGGAACGCGGCACGCACATTGCCCTTGACCGCCAGCCACATACCCAGAGCGCCCGCCCCGTAAGAAGCGCAAACACCCATCAAGAATGCCGTGGCTACGCCAATGGCA
>JBBTGF010000438.1:0-1122 GCA_038041525.1 Elusimicrobiota bacterium
GTTCTTTCTTTGTGCCGGTGGCGTGGCCATGTATCTGACCAGCCGCATGAACACGGAGTTCTGGCGTTCGAAATGGGTCTATCTTTATGGGTTGGCGGTTTTTCTTCTTAGCGTTACCCTCGTCGCGGGTACCACTCATGGTGGTGGCAGGCGCTGGCTCTTCCTAGGGCCGATCGGATTCCAACCTTCGGAGTTCGCTAAGTTCGTCTGGATCGTGGCGGTGGCGAGGTATCTTGATAGGTATCACTCCCGCCTGCGTACGGTCAAATGGGCGTTGTTCTATCCATTGGCGATCTTTTTGCCGTTGGCCGCGCTCATCGCGGCGGAGCCTGATTTCGGCAATCCGTTCGTGGGATTCTTGGTGTTCTTCTGTTTGCTGCTGGTCTCGGGTATCGAGTGGCGCTATATCCTCGTCTATCCCTTAGTCGCCATACCGGCTTTTGGTGGGCTTATCTTGGCCAAACCCTATCGCATGGCCAGGATGCTAAGCTTCTTTAATCTTTGGCGCGGCGTCAGTGAAGACCAATTGGCGCGCAATGGCGCTCCGTATCAAGTAGCGCAGGCGTTGGTCGCATTGGGGTCGGGGGGTTTTTTTGGTAAGGGGCTGGGGGAATCCGACCTTAAATTGCACTATCTACCGCAACCGCATACGGATTTCATCTTTCCGGTCATCGGTGAGGAGCTCGGTTTTGCGGGAAGCGCTTTAGTCATCGTGCTTTATAGCTTGGTCGCCATCTGCGGTATGCGCGTGGCTTATAAGACCGAGCGTTTATTCAATAAATTCCTGGCTTTTGGCATCACTTTAAACATCGTCTTGCAAGCCGCTATCCACATGGCGGTTACCACCGCTTTAGCGCCCACTAAAGGAATCACCTTGCCTTTCCTTTCCTATGGGGGCTCTTCTTTGGTCATCAGCTGCATGATGGCTGGTGTCTTGTTGAGGCTCTCAAGACTGCAGGAATCCAGATAGGACTTTAGGGTACTTTTTGCCTAGGACCTTCGTCCCTTATGCAAGGGGACTTAGGACCCTGGGGTCGCTCGCCGCAACCGCTTATACTGCTCATAGACACGTTCCGGGAGGAGAAAATGGACATCATCAGATCGATCGGTTCCGGTTTTACG
>JBBTGF010000439.1:0-6818 GCA_038041525.1 Elusimicrobiota bacterium
ATCTGTGGGCAGGGGGCCGAGCGTATCGCCGATCATGGATAGGACGTCTTCTTTTTCTAAGTATTGCGGTTGTCCGTTATCGAGCTGGATGCGATATGTCGCATCGTCTTCATCGAGCAGGCGTGCCTCAAAGAGCGAGCCATCCCGCATGATGAATTGTGCCGCGTGTACTGCGGGCGCCAGCGCCAATGCTGCGACTAAGGCCAATGAGCCCCTACTCATGATAAGAGTGTACGGCGCTAAAACTCAAAGCGCAAGGTGTTATCGCTTTTTATATCCTAGTGGGATGCGCAATAGAGGGAACGTGCGTGCTTGGCTGCAGCGGCATTGGGCGCGCGATAGGTGGGTGACGATGGTGGCGGGTTGCGCCAGCGTGCTGGTCGTTGTAGGCGTACTGTTGCATTATCCTCGTCCTGGGGATAGCGTGCGTGAGCCGCAGGTGGTGGTGACCAGTGGTATGCTTAAGAAGAACTCTTTTCTGTACGATGAGTTGCGCGCTGAGGGTCTCGCGCCCGTGTTGGCTGACGAGGTTACCCGCGCCATGCGGCCCATCTTCGATCCGCGTAGGGTCCGTCCCGGTGACCGTTATGAGATATGGCGCAGCAGCGCCGGGATGTTCGTGGAGTTCCGTTATTGGATGAGCCCTGTCAAATATATGGTCGTTACCGGCGCCGAGGGCGCCATGAAGGCCACGGGATACAAGGTGGAGCTGCAGGATCAGGTCGTCGGCGGGCGCGTCGAGATAACGAGTTCTCTGTGGGAATCGATGGCGGGTCTTGGCCTTGATAGTGAGCTCATCTACCGGCTATCCGACATCTTCGCTTGGCAGATCGATTTCTTGACCGAACCTCGTAAAGGCGATGTTTTAAAGCTCGTCTGGCGCAGACATAGCAACGCGACCGTAGTCGAAGAGGGTGACATCTTGATCGCGCAATATATCGGTAAAGAGACGGGGGACAAGACCGCTATTTATTTCAACGGTGATTATTATGACGAGAAGGGCAGGTCGCTAAAGCGTGAATTCTTGCGCGCGCCGCTTAATTTCCGGCGTATCTCCTCGTCTTTTGCCAGGAAGCGTTTCAACCCTGTACTGCGTGTCTGGCGGCCGCATCATGGCACGGATTATGCGGCGGCTCATGGGACTGCGGTCGTGGCCGTGGGCGCGGGCCGTGTGACCTATGTGGGCAGGAAGGGCGGTTATGGTAATTATGTGGGGGTCGCGCATAATTCGGCCTACATGTCGGCGTACGCGCACCTGTCGCGTTATGCCAAGGGGATCAAGCCCGGTACGCGCGTTGAACAGGGGCAAGTGGTGGGCTATGTCGGTTCCACCGGTATCTCGACCGGACCGCACCTGCATTTCGAGTTCAATAAATATGGACGTCCGGTGAATTTCCTCGCGGAACGCTTCGATTCCGGGAAGAACCTGGCTAAAAAGGACATGGAAGCCTTCGAGCCTGGTCGCCGTGGCGCTCTCATCTATCTGGCGCAGTTGCTGCCTAACAGCAGGACCGTGGTCAAACTTAAAGATCCGGCTTCGTTGTCCACATCCAATGCGGGACGATAGAGCGGCCTTCATCGTATTCGCCATCCTTTATCTGACGCTGATGACCTGGGGTATCGGCAAGCCCTGGCAGCTCATCCATGAGGATACGGGTTCCATCGCCACCGGTTTCGCGCGATCTCATTTCAAGTTGGGTTTGGCGCGTACCAAAGGGCATGATTTCAGGGTGGACAGGGAATCGGGGCAAGTCATGGCGTATGCGCATCATCCGCCCGGTTCGAACCTGTTGTTGGCCGCGGCGATGTGGGTCAGCGCCAGGACGGATCCGGTGTTGGTGCGTTTGACCGCGATCCTCTGGCATAGTGTCAGCGTCATCCTGTTGTGTCTTCTGGCGGCGCACTACTGGGGCCGCCAGGGCGCGGCATGGGCCGCGCTGCTCTTGGCGGTCATGCCCATGAGCGTGTTCTTCGGCAGGTATCTTGAGCCGCATATCTTCGTGCTACCCGCCATGATCGGTTTCGTGCTTGTCTATTTCTCGTGTCTGGAGGTCTTGAGTTGGAGGAAGGTGGCCGTTATGGCCGTGATGAGCGCTTGGGCGGCTTTGATGGCGTGGCAGGTCTTTTTTGCCATGGCCGCATGCGGTGGGCACGCGGGGATGATGTATCTGGTCCGCCGTAAGCCGTCATATATGGCGGCCGCCGCCCTTATCGCGCTCTGGGCGGCTGTCTTGTTCGCGGCTGACGTGGCGCATATCTACTGGGCTGCCGGTGAAGATGGACTGCATAGGTTGTCATGGGGGTATGGCAGCGCTACGGTCACGGCCGCTATGCATCCTTGGTGGCAGAGCGCGGGTCATGCGTTCGAGTTTTGCCGTAGGTATTTCACCGAGGTCGTGTTGGCTGCGGCGCTCTGGTTATTTTGGCGCGCGGGCAGGGCTGTATTGGCCGGTAAGGGTCTCGGCGAGGACACGCAGATACTGCTTGTGTTTTTTGCGGCTGGGGTACTCAATCTGATCGTGTTCCCTAACCGGTCGCGTAATCATCATTATTGGCCGTATGCTTTACTGCCGTTCATGACCTTGGCTTTCGTTGACACGATGCGTTGGGTACGTCAGTCATGGCCGGCGTCGTATCGGCGCGTGAGTCTTTGTGCCGTGTTTCTGCTCGTCCTTTCTTCTTCATTGACCCTCTACAGACGTCATACTAAGATCGATGGGTACGCATATCGCGAGGCGCGTGCCATGGAGCGGTATCACTGATGTCGCAATTGCGCCGCTGTTTAGTGAGCGGACGCTGGGTCATCATCTCGCCAAAGCGTGACGCGCGGCCGGTGGATTTCCAGTGTCCCGCCGATATCGTCAACGGCAGAGACCGCTGTCCGTTCTGTCTGGGTCAAGAAGAGAAGACCCCGCCGCCGGTCATGGTGGTCCCCGGTAAACCCGGGGGTCCGTGGCTGGTGCGCGTGGTTCCCAATAAATATCCCGCTCTTGAGGGTCTTGGCGACCCGGTCTTCGAACACGAGGGTATCTATCAAAAGATGCCGAGCGTGGGCGTCCATGAAGTCATCGTCGAAGGCAGTGACCATGATATACATCTACGCGACCTATCGCAAACCCATGCGGTGGAGGTCATCCGTGCCTACATTAAACGCCTGCGTGAGTTGGCTTGTGATAAGCGTATCGCCTATACGATGATCTTTAAAAACCATGGTCGTTCAGCGGGGGCGTCGTTGGCGCATCCGCATTCGCAACTCGCGGGTTTTCCGATGGTGCCGTTCGACGTGGAGCAGGAGTCGCAGGGTGCGCACCGTTACCGGCAAGAATACGGGGTCTGCGTCTGGTGCGCTATCAATAAGCAGGAGATACAGGAGCACTCACGCTTGATCGATGAAGATGATGGGTATGTCTTGTCTGCCCCTTATGCCAGTCGTATCCCCTTCGAGATGAGTCTTGTCCCTAAGCGTCACGAGGCGCGTTTCGAGCTCATGGACGACCCCGCGGGGTTGGCGCGTTTTTTACAGAAAGCGTTGCGGCGCCTGGATACGGCCTTGAAGAATCCGGCGTACAACCTTATCGTGCATACCGCACCTGCGCATGCTTATAATGAGGACGCGTTCCACTGGCATATCGAGATCTTGCCTAAGATAGCGCACATCGCGGGATTCGAATGGGGATCGGGGCTCTATATCAATACGGTAGCGCCCGAGACCGCCGCCGAGTGGTTGAGGCAGGTGAAGCTGTCTTAGTCGATCTTGTCTTCGAGTTCGTCGGCTTTGTCTTCGATCTTCTCTCTTAACTCGTCCGCGAATTTTTCCTTGCGTTCTTCGATGCGTTCATTGGCGCGTTCTTTACCCGCGTGGAAGATAGAATCTACACGCTTACTGATCCAGCGCGGATGCGGCACGATGGCGGCCAAGAGCCAGCCTAAGAGCAGACCGATGATAAGATTTATTTTGCCCATGCGCTTAATCTACAAATTTATTCGCCCCATGCTCCAGCGATAGCGGTATTGACAGATGTGTGTATTTGTATTACATTGTAGTCAGAGGATGATATGAGTCAAGTCACATCGTTACGCTTACCGGTTGATCTAAGGAAGAAATTGGCTATCCGCGCCAGGCTCGAACACCGCAGCTTGAGCAATCAAGTGGAAGCTTGTTTGCGTCTGGCTTTGGCGGCGGAAGAGAATCCTGACTTGCCTCTGCAATTCATCAAGGATATCTTGCAAGCCAGGATCGAGAAAGAGACGGGTTTGGCCAAGCCTTTCCGTGTATAAAGCCTTCAGCCTTCCAAAATTCGAGAGCCAGTTAAAAAAGCTCCATGCCAAGGAACAATTCGTCGTCGGCGCGGAGATCAAGCGCATCTTGGCCGATCCGACGATCGGAGAGATGAAGCGGGGTCCGCTCAAGGGTATCCATGTGCACAAGTTCAAGGTGCATCATCAACTTTATCTGCTTGCTTATGAGATGGACGCCAAGAGTAGGTCAGTCTATCTCTACGCGCTCGCCTCCCACGAGAATTTCTACAAAGCCCTCGAACGCTACGTGCGGTAGATTTTTACTCAGGCGATTTTAGACTGTCTAACCAAATATAAAAACGTACCATGCGCATGGTAAACAGCCATTCGCCACGTGTCTCTCCCATTTTTAGTACACGAAGCTTCTTCATCTTTTGTAGGAAATTATTAAGTTTCTTTTTTTCGTTAGCGGTCAGTCCTTTCTCTAAATCTTGTTTCATAAAACTCATGGCGTCTGGCCCCATTTTCGCTATCTTGGCTAAGATGGAATGGTAATCCTTGCTTCTAAGCGCCGCATACACCTGCTGATCGACGAATTTCTTTCCGACATCGTCAGCGGCCGCGATGACCGCCCTAAGGGCGTCCTCGTGATCGATTTTGTCGTCTCTGTCTATCCAGTAGGCGGCATCTCCGACTAGATGCATGATTTTTGGAAATCCAGCGGAATATTTGGTCATAGTTTCTAAAGCCGATGGGTCTACCGCTGTCTGAACGGACGCAAAAGCTCGCATGAAGAATTTTTCCATTTCCGCTTTATCTAAAGTCTTGATATCTATGATTTCAAATATTCGATCTATGGGTTGATGATTCTTGATCATTTCACGTCGTCGTTCCTCAACACCACACAGCATGAGCAGCAGCGGCGTCTGGTCGCTTGACATGGCATTGCTTTCTACCAGTCCTTTGATGAAATGAGCGAATTTTGGATTCGCGGTTATACCGTTGACTTCATCTAAAATTAAAAAAATTCCTTTAATCCCATTAACTTTTACACGATTCAAAGTTTCAGCGAAGAATGGGAGCAAGCCGTTGGGAGAGGCCAAGCGAGGGGCATCTTTTTTTAAGGCTTCCGCATGAATTGTGAAGCCGAATATGCTCTGTTCTCCGATATATTTTGCAAGTAGGTTTCGAATTTGTTCAGAATTCTTTGGATTTAAAGCTCCTGATCTGACAGTTGCCTCTAATATCGCAGAGCCCATTTCATCTAAGCTTGTCGTTCCTCCTAAAGATGCATAGATTCCTAGCAGTCCATATTTTTGTTCGGCTAAAAATTGCGTGTAACGCGCAATGGAGCTTTTTCCGATGCCGTAATCACCTTGTACAAACATAGCCATTGACTTTCCCTCAGCGACCTGCTTAACGCCGCGGGAGACGATCTTGTCGATTTGTTCCTGGCGGCCAACGAATAGCTCGATGGGAACAGGTTGACCGGGATAAAATGGACTTCTACCTTTTACGCTCATATGCTTGATTCACTAAATTATAGATAGTAAGTTGACGATTTAACCATTGAGTGGTCTGAATACGAAGCTTCCCAAACCACAAAGTCTTTCCGTGGCGGTGAGGACTTTGGCGGGGTCGATCATAGAGGAGCACTCCAGGTCGTAGGGGCAGGTGTTGCGTTGGCAGGCTAGGCACCAGAGGTCTTCGGCGCGTACGATAGGATGATTGGGATGGAATCCCGTGCCTTCCGGGTTCGGGGGGTTCCAGGCGATTGGGTCGGAGCTCATGTGGATGGTGACTGTGGGCGTGCCCATGGCGACGGCCACGTGGCGCGCGCCGTTGCAGTTGGTGATCAAGCACTTGGCGCTCTTTAAAGCTGCCGCCAGATTTCCAATGGTGGTGAATTCCGGCGCGACGTTGACCTTGGGGTCGTTGGCCAAGCGTACGACCGCTTCGGCCGCGGGCCGTTCACCGGGACCCCAGAGGCAGAGCACCCGGGCTTGATGTTTTTGCGCCAATTGCCGGGCGACCCAGGCGAAACCCTGCGGAC
Source organism: Elusimicrobiota bacterium (assembly GCA_038041525.1). Taxonomy (GTDB): domain Bacteria; phylum Elusimicrobiota; class Elusimicrobia; order JACQPE01; family JACQPE01; genus JBBTGF01. The sequence continues at coordinate 6,293 of JBBTGF010000439.1, forward strand.
TAAAGCGTCGTGTCGCGCGTAGCGATTGAGGGCTCATCATCACTAGCGGTCCGGTTCTTGCTAGCTGCGTTTGCCAATGCGCGATGGCTCTTTCATCCGGGAAGATCGTGGGTTTGGGCGTCGCAGGCCAGGTTACAGACGGTGGGGCCTCCATGAGTCCAAAAAGACCTTCAAGCAGTTTGAGTCTGTGCGTCGCCGCATACATCGCTTCTTTGGGCCGGGGTAGCTTGACGTTGTGGATCAAAGCCGGGTAGGTGTTGTCGTAAGCGATGCGCACCGGGGCGTCCGAAAGGAGGCAGGCCCAGGCGCTGGCGCCGCTACATAGGAAGTCGATCGCCCAGTCATAGTTTTTACGTAGCAAGGACGGTAATGTCCAGGGTCGGCATTTAGGGAAGCGTACGATGTTGTCGATGTCTGGGTTGCCTTCCAGGATCGCGGCATATTCGGGATAGACCAGGAAGTTGATGGTGGCTTGCGGGAAAGTTTTTTTAAGTACGCTTACAGCCGGCGTGGTGAGCAAAATGTC
>JBBTGF010000440.1:0-1341 GCA_038041525.1 Elusimicrobiota bacterium
AGTGACGATTTTCTGGTAGTGGAAGACCTCGGTGGATGAAAGATAGGGGTTTTCGTTACGGTTATGACGATCCTTGAGCCATTTTTGGCAAACTTGATAACCGCCGATCATGAATCCCCAGGTTTCGGGCGTTACGCTATCAAAAAATTGGGTTTTGTTGATATAAACACGGCGGGTTTTTGCGTCGTATGCCGGTTTGCCAGCCAGGTTGTCGCCTTTGACGGGGAATTTTGAGGTAGGTTTCTTTAAGTATGGCGATTCCATCAGGTGCAGTTCAGCAAGCTGGTGCCCTTTTTCCACAAGCGCTAAAAATAATTTCTTATCGGAAGTGAATGGGATCCGAGGAAAATCCTGCTTCAAAAAGTTGGTGTATCTTTGCCGATAGCATGGAGAATGAGCTATTGCGTAAATGTAATGAAATATATTTTTAGGATCCCCAATTTTATTTAGATGTGATTTATAGCAATCAAAAAATTTGGGATTGAAATTAGGCGTCCGCTTAGAGGTTTCATCTCTGATATAAAGCGGGAAGAAAGACCCCCCACCTTTATTGTCGGAACGTATTACACCATCTGAAATTAAATATTTACTGATGAAAAAATATGACATTAAATCGCTAATCATTTGATGTCTTGATATCAACCCAATGTTTTGTCCAGTTAGCATATGTTGCATGACTTCCGGGCGCGGCATACACATAAAGGCGTCTTCTGGCGTCCAGTGGATGGTCAGGCGGTCGCGCGCTGTTACGATACCGACGCTATTGACTGGAAAAATATCGGTTATTTTCCAGCCTTTTTGATATTCAGCATAAAGGCGAGTGTCTTGAGGGATGAAAAAATAAGATGGCGTCGATGGATTTAATTTTTTCCATTTAGTCTGCGAAACATCCGATTTCAAAAGGGCTTCATACTTTTTCTCTTTTGGTCCCCATAGATCGGCATGATAAACAGTAGCGGGGTCGCGGTGGTTTGGTTTTTTGATGGCTAAAAGAATGGCTACTCCCTGTTTGATATCAAAGATATTCTTATCTTCGGAGCCATCCGGCGCTTTTTCTTTTTTATTGGCGTTGCCGTGAAGGTCAAGGACATAGATTTCAGAAAAAGCTCGCAGCAACTGTTGGCGCATGCCGCGAAAGGTCGGGTTGTCCAAATACCCGTGAGGAGTAATAAAGGCAAGGATGCCCTCTCCAGTTTTTTCCACCCGCCATTGGCCAAAGCGGATGAACTTCACGTAATCATCCTGGAGCCACTTGGGATTTTTTTCGCCAAGCGGCTGGCCGTCCACTTGGTAATAATCTTTAAGTAGCTTACAGATCCATTCGCTTTTGGTTGCCGATTG
>JBBTGF010000440.1:1351-5210 GCA_038041525.1 Elusimicrobiota bacterium
ATTACCCAGAACAACGTTGATAGGATTTTCTTCCTTGATTCGAGCTGCGGCATTTGTCTCTTCGGAAATCCAATCGCTGTAAGGCAATTCTGGTTCTGACGGCGCTCCTTCCATCAAGGTATTTGTCAGATAAATCCCCAGGCGGCCCGTTTTATTGAGACGATAGCCAGTTTGATGTAAAAATAAACCTAGTTTTAAATGCGCCAGTGTATAAGGAGCCATAAGCAACTCAAATCCGAAAAGACGAGGCAAAAGACTTTTCGAAACATAGCCATTCCATGCCTTGGGTTCAAGCGAATCGTAGATCTGGCGCATGACGTAATAAAGAAATGTACCCGTACCGCAAGCGGGGTCTAAAATTTGAACGGTATGATCCGCCAGCCCTTTGGGCTTGCCCAATTGGTTTTTAATCAACCAGTCCACGGAGCGGACAATGTAAGAAACGGCGGGAATAGGAGTGTAATATTCTCCCCGTAGCTCTCTTAGTGTCGGGTCGTAAGCCTTGTGAAAGGTCTCATAAAAATGGAAAGTAGGGTCTTCGGTTCCCGCTTGCTTGATGAAACTTTCGATGATCGCGTCTATCTTGGCGTCTTTCAAAACTTGCTTGATATCTTTGATGGCGGAGGCTAAGCGGTCATCAAAGCCGGAATCTGCCAAATGCTCAAAAAAATGCCCAAGGAAGGGGTTGATCTTGGATAAAGCGCCAAGGTCGCTCTTTTTCCCGGTTTGTTCATAAGAAGAGATCTTTGCCATAAAAAGTCCATAGGCGATGGTTTGGGCGTACATGTCGGCGAATTGTCTGCAGTCCAGATCGGGAAGCAAGGTTTGTTTAAGCGCTGTAAGCTGCTTATGGACGGGACCGTCTTCGATCTCTGATTCATAAAATTTGATCACTAGGTCGCGGATGTGATGTGACAGTCTTGCCAGCCGTACGGCTAATTCTTTAGGTGTCGTGGCTCCTGGGGAGCTGTGCTCTAAAAAATTACAAAGGAGACGAAGGGTTTTGTTGATATTCTCCAGGCTGGTCGCAGCAAGCCGATCATCGTCGCCTAAGCTACCCAAAGAAACGGTCAAGCGCGGTTCGCCGTTTATATACCAGCGGAATTCCAAAAAGTTGGTCAGGATCAGATTAGAAAAATTTTTACGATAGCGTTGCATCTGTTCCGAATCTTCTTGCGCGCTAAGATCGGTTCCAAAATCTTTTGCTTCGATGAAACCGACCGTTCTTTCCCTTTCTTTGATGCGGAAGTCCGGATCGCCCGCTTTGGTTCGTTTTGGGTGACTAAGGGCAAGAAAGGCTGGATTCAAAGTTTCAATCAAATCTTTTAAGGCGGGGTAATACGATTCTTCTCTCGCCCCTCCCGTGGCGAAGTGTTCCTTTAATTGTTTGAGATAGGCGCGGAGGGTATCGATATCTGCGGCCTTGCCTTTTTTGCGACTCGGCGGGCGTAGTCGTCTAAGAAATTTTCGTGATAGAGCTGACATAAAGCTATTTTTAAAACAGAGATCCCTAAACGATCGGCGACGTAGCCACAGGGCGGCGTATCACCTTCATAGTCATCACTCCATTCCAAGCAGTAGCGTAAAATTTTCTGCTCATCTTCGGGCATGTCGCTTTCGGCGTAGATATCCCCTAGCAGGCCGCTGTACAACACGAACGTATCGACCGTTGTTCCCAAAGCGGGGGCTTGAGGAAAAGAGACCATTTTAGCCAGATTGAACATTTAGATTGATTTTATCACACGACCCATATTCTAAAACCGTAGGGGGTTGGGATTCGCCCCTCAACTCACCCTCGGCTCGCAGAGCTCGCCCTTTCTTTATGGTTTAAATATGTGGGCGGGGAGGGATTTGAACCCTCAAGGGTTGCCCCATACGCTCCTGAGGCGTACGCGTATGCCAGTTCCGCCACCCGCCCGTGCTAACTCGAACTGTTCGGTTGGTAGCTGGATTCGACATAAAATCCAGGTATTTTGCCGTCACAAAAAAGTTCGACCGTGCCACCAGCACGCTCTCACTTTTTTGCTTTGTCAAAATACCCGTCTTTTACGTCTCGGTCCGACGCTACCAACCGAACAGTTCGAGTCAATCAATTATAGCCGACCGCAGCTTGCAGATTGCCGCTTGCGCAAAAGCCGATTAACCATTAGACTATCCCTGATTGCAATGTCGTCCTAGGGGGTATCATGGGCTTAATTAGCATCGGCAACATGTTGAATAGCGGTATCCGTATGGTGATTTCACGCATCATCCCTGTCTTGATCGTACGCGGCGCCGTGGTCTTCGTCGGCATGGCGGTCAGCGCCGTGGGCTTGAAAGGCCTTATCAATTCCATCGCCCAGGCTTCCGGCGTCGAAGTCCATGCCGGTAATGTGCAGGAGATCTTGCAGACATTGCCCCCGGATCAGATGCTGGGCGCTATCTTAAACCCGGTCTTATGGATCGCCATCATCTTGAACGTGGCGCTTTTCTTGTGGGCACAGGCCGGTATCATGGCGGCGCTTTATCCGAATCCCGAGAGCAAAGGTGGACAGCCTACACGCGAACTCAAGGAAGTGCTTGTCGGCGGTCTTAAGCTCATGTGGCCGATGTTCGTCATCGATGTCTTTTATACGTTGGCCGTGGCGCTGGGCATGGTGTTGCTCATCATCCCCGGTATTTGGCTCGCCATACGCTTTGCTTTCGCCCCGTGGCTGATCATCGTCGAAGAGCAGGCGCCTTATGCCGCCATGCGCCGTTCCGCGGAACTTGTCAAAGGGTTCTGGTGGGCGGTCTTTGGCAGGCTTTTCCTGGTGGGGGTCATCGGGTTTGCTGTGAGCTTTGTCTTAGGCATGATCCCGATCTTAGGGTCGATCGTGGCGGGACTTTTAATACCACCGTTCTTGAATGCTTGTCAATTGAACGTGTTGGAGAGTTTGAGAGAATCAAGACAGCTCTAGCGTTGGTCGGGTTCCTGACGCAGCGCACGTTTGACAAGGGCGCTGGCATGGCGCGTCAAGGTCTCGGTGGCGATGCGCCGTATCCCGGGTATACGTTGCGCCGCGAGTTCATCCCATAATGTCGTCGATCCCTTCAAGACATTGAAACTTGCCTGCTGGATAAGCTTATAAGCCTGCCTTCGGTCCATGCCTGAAAGGATCAGGCTGTTCAAATATGCTTGAGAACTCGAAAGGTCTTTATAGATCGTTAGATTCTGGCGCAGGGAGCATTGGTCGATGTTGATGCCGCGCAGGATGACGTTCAAACGTCCGAGCATGAAATGCAACGTCGAGAATGCGTCAGGGAAGAGGACGCGTTCGGCGCTGGAATGGCTGATGTCGCGCTCATGCCAAAGGGCGGTGTTCTCCAGCGCAGTCATCGCATAGCCGCGCAATAGGCGGGCCAAGCCGCAGAGGTTCTCGGAGAGGATAGGGTTACGCTTGTGGGGCATCGACGAGGAGCCATGCTGTTTGCCTTGCGCAAAAGGCTCGGAGAGTTCGGCGATCTCGGTGCGCTGCAAATGGCGGAACTCGGTGGCGATGCGCTCGATCCAGCATCCAGCTTGCGCTAAAGCGCAAATGACTTCCGCGTGCCGGTCCCGGCAAACGATCTGGGTGGCGACAGGTTCGGCCCGTAGTCCTAGATGCTTAAGGATCGTGACCTCTTGATCGGGAGTTAGCAGGCTAGATGCGAAATTCCCGACGCTACCGGAGAGTTTTCCGACAGCGGCGCTGTAGCGTGCGCTACGCAGCCGTCTGTTCTGCCGGAAGCCTTCGGCAAGAAAAGAAGCAAATTTGAGTCCGAGAGTCGTCGGTTCCGCATGGATACCGTGCGTGCGGCCGATAGTGGGCAGGTTGGCATGAGTCTGCGACAGGTCTTT
>JBBTGF010000441.1:0-1057 GCA_038041525.1 Elusimicrobiota bacterium
TCGGACAAACAGTCAACTATAAGATGAGTTTTTGGCCCACCTCGATATACGACCTAGCGATCGCCATCTTCATCATCCTGACATTCATCATGGCCAGAAAGACCTCTATCGTCAAATGGCTCGGCTTGCCTATCATACTGGCTGTCTTCATCGCTTTTAATCTTGCCACGCTCCTACATCTACATAACCTCGACCCGGTACATTGGCATTATTATTTCACCCATCCGATCCTGACCCTTTGCGTTGCCGCAGCGGTCTACTCGGCGGCACAGAAAATCATGCCTCGCATGGCGCCCGCCTTATTGATCGCTCTTATCTTCTTGCATAGCGGCACTTTACGCGCTTTTTGGCGCCCCCATCATGAAGTCTTCTTTGCGTCGTACGTCAAGGATATGCTCAGCGTCCTTGACCGGATGGATAAAGACACCACTACGGGAAGAGGGGTGATCCTCGGCTCCGACATCCAATTATTGAGGATCTACACCCGGCATTTCAGCTTCTTGGGTACTTGTATGATGACAGTGCCCACCGCGACCCCAAGGGAAGAACTGCTCAAGAGACTCATCATCGCCTACAAGATCTACGGCTACCCCGAAGACCGCATCCATGGATTATTCAAACCGCAATTCAACTTAGACCTCCACTCTATGGTGGGCGAAGCGCACACCCGCAAGATCGGCCCTGTCCCAGAGATGCCCGCCAACCCTGAAACAGAATTCGTTGAATGGCTCGATCCCGACATTGAATCCGAATGGATTGATTTTTACCGGTCGATCCCCGAAGACATCGACGAAGCGCTAGCCTGGACCCAGACAAGATACAAGCTGGACTGGATATTACTGACGCCTTGGTATGAAACTGCTGCAACCCGTGCGCGACTACGATCTTCCAAGAAACTGGAAAAAATCAACGAATCCGGTAAGGTGATCCTCTACCGGCTCTTACCAAAGGAAGCCAACGGGGGAACGGAATTATTGCGGTTGGATTCGACGAAATTAAGTACGCCGCCTGGACCATAATCTTTTTTCAACGCATCATAATTTTGACGCGCTGGACC
>JBBTGF010000442.1:0-1373 GCA_038041525.1 Elusimicrobiota bacterium
AAAACCACCGCGCACCATGACCTCGTGATTGCCACGGCGCGAACCATAACTGTTGAAGTCCTCGCGTGTCACGCCGCGGCCGAGCAGATAACTGCCCGCCGCGCTCTCGGGTTTGATGGAACCGGCCGGAGAGATATGATCGGTAGTGATCGAATCGCCGAATTTAAGTAACACGCGGGCACTACGGATGTCGCTCAAGCTACCAGGGGCGCTCGCCATGTCTTTGAAATACGGAGGCTCGGCGATATAGGTGGACTCCTTGTCCCACCGGTAAAGGTCCCCTGTCGGAGCTTTGAGCGCGGCCCAAGCCGCATCCCCGGCGGACACTTTCGCGTAATTCTTGACGAACAGGTCGGGCGTGACTGCGCCGCGCATCACCGCCTCGATCTCTTCATTCGTCGGCCAAACGTCTTTCAAATAAACGGGTTTACCGTTCTTGTCTATACCTAGAGGTTCACGGTTGAGGTCACGGCCGACGCTGCCTGCCAGCGCATACGCCACGACTAGCGGCGGGGAAGCCAAGAAACTCGAACGCACTAGGGGATTGATACGCCCCTCGAAATTACGGTTACCGCTCAACACCGCAGCGACGTTCAAGCTCTCCTGCTTGATGACCGAAGCCATCGGCTCGGGAACGTCACCACTGTTGCCGATACAAGTCATGCAGCCAAAACCGACGATATTGAAACCCAAAGTCTCAAGAGGCTTGAGCAGTCCCGCTTTGCGCAGGTAATCAGCCACCACGCGCGACCCGGGCGAAAGGCTCGTCTTGACATGCGCCTTGCTGCGCAAACCTTTAGCCACAGCTTTTTGCGCAAGCAGTCCGGCCGCCACCAGCACCGAGGGGTTCGAGGTGTTGGTACAACTGGTGATAGCCGCGATCACCACGTCACCATGGGTCAGCTTGCCATCTTCACTGACGACCGGGTCAAGCCCCGCCGCCGACCAGAACGCTTTGGGCGCGTCACTTAATAGCACCCTATCCTGCGGCCGCTTAGGTCCAGCCAAACATGGCTGGACCGTGCCGAGATCCAAAGTCAACGTGTCGTTGAATACCGGATCAGGAGTAGCCGTCGTCCTGAAAAGTCCCTGAGCCTTTAGATACCTCTCGATGAAATCGATCGACTTAGCCACGCGACCCGTCTGACGCAGATACGCCAAAGTGTTGGCATCCACAGGGAAGAATCCCATGGTGGCGCCATATTCAGGGGCCATATTGGCGATGGTCGCACGGTCAGCCAGGCTCAAGGCGTCGAGCCCGCGTCCATAGAACTCGACGAACTTGCCCACCACGCCTTTCTTGCGCAACATCTCGGTGACGGTAAGCACCGCATCGGTAGCCGTGACTCCTGAAGGCAGCGAACCCGTGATCC
>JBBTGF010000443.1:0-1669 GCA_038041525.1 Elusimicrobiota bacterium
CGGAAGGCAGGACCGTGACCTCGGCCAATGCTTGATAGAAACCCGCGCCCGGAGCGGTGATCAAAATGGCCGCGATAGCGGATAAACGCAAGCAGGCGGCAATAGATTTAGACATCCCTACTCACCGCTGAAAGCTTAACCTAGATTATCAGCGCTTTCCATAGGGGACCTGCGTATGCATTTATAGATGAAGAAAGAATGGAACAATAAAGGTCAGGCCCCTTGAGATATAATTGTCCGTACCTACGATGGATTTATGCGATCCTTGATATTTCTTGCAGTCATCCTCACCCTGACCGGTACGGGTTATTGCGCCGCGGCCGAGATCAAATCCGATTGGAAGGGCGTCTCCCAATCGATACAAACCGGGCAATACCGGTCCGCTTATCAAAAATCCCAGGAACTGCTGAAAAAATATCCGCAAGATATCGTGCTGCTGCGTTTACAAGCCGTAGCTGCACTCAAACTCGGCAAGACAAAGGAAGCGATTGCGAACTTACAGAAAGCCCTCACCATCGACCCCTCGAGCATGTCCTGCGGCTATTTCCTAGCGCAAGCCTACGCCAGCGACGGACGATTAGACAGCTCGGCGCGTCTGCTCGAAGAGATCATCAAGCAAGCGCCCACCTCGCCCTACGCCGTCAAGGCCCGCAGCATCCTGCCGCAACTCAAGAACCTGCGAAAATCAGCGGTCGCCGCCTCTAACCAGGAAAGCGACCCGAGCAAACGTTCTAATGGCAGTATCCGCTTAAGCCTCGAACATGATGACAATGTCGTTTACCGCTCCGAGGCGGATGCAGCCGCAGGCGGCACGGTCGCCTCCCTACGTTTCGTGCTGGGAACTTACTATGAATACAGGTTCGTAGACCAAACCCAAGACCAACGGCCCGTTACCGCAGGAGCGGGTTATGCGCTCTATCAAAGTCTCCATGAAAGCCAGCGTTTCGCTGATTCCAACCTTGGCAGCCACACGCCCTATCTGTTCCTGCGCAAAAGCGGCCACCTGGGGATGTTGCCTTACTCCTCAAGCCTGCAGGCAAGCTACAACATCGCGCGCCTCGGACCGCGGCGCTTGAACCGCACCCGGGGGTTGCAAGCAAGCTGGTCGCTGCAGCCGACTAGCTGGTTCTCCCTCAAACCGTTCTATTCGGCGCAATGGAACGACTACCGGCAAGACTACGGTGAATACGCGGATTGGTTCTCCCGTGACGGTTTTGAGTACCTGGCCGGATTAGAAGACTATCTGTATCTAAACCACAACAAGTTGATCTTCGCTTTCAACTATACCTATCACAAGAACGACACGCATGGCTCGCAGTTCGACCTCAAAAGCCATGTGATCGCCGTCAACGCCTATGCGAACCTCTCGAACCAATGGCGCCTGACGGGCGGCGTGCAATATCAGACCCAGGGCTATCTTAATTTCCTGCCGCTGCCAGAGCGCCGCGACGATGTCCGTACCTACTCTTTCGGGATATCCAAACCGCTCCCCAACCAAGCCTACGTCATGGAATTCAACCTCACACGCAATCAGAGCAGTTCGAACCGGGATTTCGCCGATTATAAGCGCGACGTCTATGGCTTGGGATTGAACCATTATTTTTAGCATGATTACTAGAAGGTATAATCTGACTATGCGATCCGCCTACCTGCTGACCGGACTGCTGTT
>JBBTGF010000444.1:0-2799 GCA_038041525.1 Elusimicrobiota bacterium
TATAATTACTTCTTCGCGCGCGGCTTCATGTCCGAATGGGCGCCGGGTTATATGGTCAACCCTTTGCAAGCCCTGCGGCGCTTAGGACTACGCGCCAAGGCGCTGCCCATTAAAGGCGTGGACTCCTCGGAAAAGAACGCGCAAGTCATCAAAGACTACGTCCTGGCTAGCGACAAACCCGCCATGCTCTGGGGACATTCGAAGGGGGGCATCGATATCCTCGAGGCCCTGCGCCTTTATCCCGAGATCAGAGCCAAGGTCGCGGGCGTGGTCTTGGTGCAATCGCCTTATAAAGGAACGCCGATCGCAGATTTTGTGCTGAAACACAAGCCTTTGCGCTGGCTCGGCACGGCCCTGATGCGCTCGTTGGGTTCAGAGCCGCGCGTCATCTACGAGTTGACCGAACACTACCGGCAGATGCAAATCGGCTTGGGCCGCTACGACCGCATCTTCGCCGAAATCCCGATCTATACGGTGGCGACCGCAACGGGGAAAGAAGACCCCAATCTTGCCGCCCGGGCTTTACTCACACTCAACCGGCTCATGGGCATCGACCATCCCACTGACGGCCTCGTACCCCTGGAAAACCAACGCGCCGAAGGCGCCAAGAACCATCTCACGCTTAACGGCCTAAGCCACGCCGACACCTTCGGCCCCGACGCCTACCTGGGGCTCATCGCCAAACGCCAGGCAAAATCGCAAGAAACCACGCGCAAGACTTTGCAATTCATCCTCAACACGAAACCGCCGCGTGATGGTCAAGACGGCTTTGTCGGGGTGGGGATACTGGCGGGCCTTGCCGCCACGACAGCGCTGCTCGCTCCTCTGATGTCTGGGGACAGCCACTTAATTCAAGGAATTAAGTGGCTGTCCCCAGAATTCTCTGCTTTTGCCGCCATTCCCCTGTTGGCCGGCGCAGTTTGGACATACTTAAAAAGCAACCCGGTCAACATGCCGACGACTACGCAAACGTTCCATGGCAACGACTATAACGGAACCTACAGCATCGCGGTTTCCTCTCTCGACAAAGCCAAGGACCCCGGGTTCATACACGGCAAGACCACGGTACCGCCTCTATCGCAAACAACCGAAACCGGCTACAGATTCTTAAGCGCCAACGCTTTCGCAGCGCAAGAGGCGATCGTCGCGGCAGGCGGCGCGCGCGTGCTTTGGCGGCGTTGGAAACATGGGGTGACCACGATCGACCTAGCAAACGATGAACGTCACATCATTAATTTCATCGGCATGGATGTTTCCGCCGTCGCGGTCGACGTCGGCGGGACGATGATCGCCGTCGCGATGACGTCAGATACCAACGAACACTTGCTGGCGTTATGGGAGCCCGCAGCGAATGCATACACCCTCTGGAAATTACCAGCAAAAGCAACCCATCTGGCCTTCAGCCTGACAAACTACTCGCTCATGGCTATGGCGCTAGAAGGCGACCTCATCGCCACCGTCAACATCGCCGCCACGCTGCGCATGAAGAGTTTCCGCTCACCGGTCATGCCCGTAGCCGGACTAGCTTTCATGTTAGACGGCTCACTCGCCGCAATCGGACGCGGTGGAACCTTGAGCATACTAGAAATTTCAGGACAGACCGCCACGGCGCGCATCATCTCAAGGCCCTCGATGCCTCATACGATCATCGAACGGCTTGTGGCTGGCGACGATGGGACCGTGACCGCGATCACATCCGTAGGGAGCGCGCGCGTCTACAACGCTCAAAAGACCAACCAGGGCGTCGTCATGCGCCTCTGGAACGGACACCGCATCATCGACAGCGCCACATTGGCCGGAAAGCGCGCATACGCCATGCAAGAATCGAGCCTCTTCGTCGAGGACATGCCTGGCCGCTGGAACGCCCACGCCCTACCCTTCGCCTACAAACACGTCGCTTTAAACGCGGACGGCAAGACCATGGCCTTCATCAGCGCCGGCGCCACTGCGGTAAGCAACACGATCCATATATTGACGCATATCAGAGCGCCGCAAGCCGCAGCAAAACCCGCGACCGCACCGACAGAAGCGCCCAAAACCTCCGTTGAGACAGCACCCGCCACCGACACCGCGATAGAGAAGCTCTTCGCCATGCGTCGACGCGTGGCGCAAAAGCATGGACTCGCTATCGTCCCGTCAGTGCTGGTCAAGCAGATGAGGATATGGCTCGGCGAGGAACTCTTCAAATATAAAGCCGTCAAAGTCCTGACCGACTTGGTTATTGAAGGCGACTACGAAGCCATGGGAAAAGATAGCGATGGCGAGCGCGGGTTTACCGCGATCGGGATATTGGCCGCGCTGACTATGCTACCCGCGTTAGCGGCTCCATCCTTATTCTTTTTACCGGCGCTATTGGCCCTACCAGTCCTCGGCATACTACTTGCTAGAAAAAAATCCACCAAACTCCCCGCGCGGACCGCGCGCGCCAAAGAACCGATCATCGAACACGAACTCACCAATGGCTTTAAGATCATCCTACGCCGCGATACTTCCAGACCCCTCATCGCTTACAACGTCACCATCAACGGCGCCAGTCGGTCGGAAATCCCCGCACAAGCCGGCTACGCGCACTTAGTAGAACACGTGATCACGCGCGGACCTTCGCAAAAACAGCAAGAACTCGAGTCCCATGATTCGGTCAAACGCCTAGGCAAATGGGACGCCGAGACCCAATTCGACTTCACGCGCTACGCATTCACCCTCGCCAAAGAAAACTTCGACGAAAGCCTCTGGCGCGCCGCTGACGCGCTGCTGACCCTGCGCCTAACCCCGCAGGCCTTAGAAAAGGACAAGAACGGC
>JBBTGF010000445.1:0-1392 GCA_038041525.1 Elusimicrobiota bacterium
ATAGGACCCACGTCGCAATCCTTCTCGAGCGGATCGCCCACTTTCAAACGCTTCACCGCGTCGACGAAACGACGGATGAAATCCTCGGCGATACGACGATGCACGTAAAGTCGCTGCAATGAGATGCAGACCTGTCCGGAATTGGCGAACGAACTCATCACGCAGCGCGGGATGGCGGCATCAAGATCGGCATCAGGTTCGATGATGACGCCGCCGTTGTTACCTAACTCCATGACCATCTTCTTTAAACCGGCCATGCGCGTGATCTCAGCGCCCACTCCCGGACTGCCGGTAAAAGTCACCATCACCGGACGTGGATCACTGACCAGCCAAGCGCCCACGTCGCGGCCACCCCCGCAGACGATCTCTAAGACATGCTCTGGCAACCCCGCTTCTTTAAGTACAGCAGCGAGCCGCATCGCGGTCAACGGCGTCGTACTCGCAGGTTTCAAGACCACGGTATTGCCGGCTGCCAGCGCGGGCGCTAATTTATGCGCGACAAGATTGAGCGGAAAATTGAATGGCGAGATAGCGACGATGACACCCATAGGGACCCGCATATAGAAACCCAAACGGCCCTCCCCGGCAGTGGAGGCGTCAAGCGGGATGGTCTCCCCATGGATACGCTTAGCCTCCTCGGCCGCGAACTTGAAAGTCTCGGCGGCGCGTTCGACCTCGATCGTCGAGTATTTCCACGCTTTACCCGCTTCCCGGCAGATGATCGTGGCGATCTCATCACGATCACGCGTGAGTATCGCCGAAGCGCTCTCAAGGATCCTGGCGCGCCGATGCGCCGGCAGTTGGCTATACGTCTTAAACGCCTCTTTGGCGCGCGCGATCGCAGCATCGACGTCTTGTTTGCCGGCATAAGGCACCCGGCCGATCACCCGGCCCGTCGCCTTCTCGATGACATCGATTGCGGCGCTCTTTTCCATGACCGGACTCGCCATCACGACGCTGTGGCAGAGCGCGCCTGGAGCTCTTTTAACTTATCGGCGACGGATGCGGCGTGTCCTTCGGCCTGCACACGCGCCCAGACATGGGCGACCTTGCCCTGCGGGTCGATGATAGTGGTACTGCGGATGACGCCCATTGTGACCTTGCCGTACATGTTCTTCTCGCCCCAAGCGCCATACTGCTCCATCACCCGGTGCTCGGGATCGGACAAGAGCGGGACCTTAAGTCCATATTTATCTACGAACTTCTGATGACTTTGGCAATTGTCCGGACTCACGCCCAGGACCACAGCATTGAGCTTCTGGAAATCCTTGAATTGCTCGGTGAACTGGTTGGCCTCGATCGTGCAACCCGGCGTATCATCCTTAGGATAGAAATAAAGCACGACCCACTTGCCTTTAGAGTCGGCGAGCCTGACCTTCTTGCCGGATGTCT
>JBBTGF010000446.1:0-8747 GCA_038041525.1 Elusimicrobiota bacterium
CCGAACTTTGCAGTGAGCGCCTTGGCGGTTTCCTGGGCGCGCGGTCCTGCGATGACGAAACCAAGCTTTCCGTTCGCTTTGACGCCTTCGAACACGAGCCCTTGGAATCCTTGGCGGTCTTTGTCTGCGGCCATGCGCAGATGTTGGATGGGAGCCGTTTCAAGCATGCGTAATCGATAGGGTATCCCTTTGGGCGTTGTAGCTTCAAGATATCCCCCTTCGACGATGTCTTGTACCGCCACCGGTTCTTTCTTCGTCATGGGCGCTGACTGGGTTTTGGCCGCCTCAAAAGAGTCGATGGCTCCTCCCGCCGCGGCTTCGATACGCCGCACGCCGGCCGCCACGCTCGATTCTTTCACGATCTTGAAACGCCCGAGTTCGCCGGTACTCAAGACGTGCGTGCCGCCACATGCCTCCAGCGATTCGCCGAAGCGCACGACGAAGAGCTTGTCGCCATATTTTTCGTTGAAGAGCATCACGGCGCCGGATTTTTTAGCTTCATCGATGCCGATGAGTTTGCGCTCTCTTTTGAAGTCTTTCGCGATCTGTTCCTGCACGAGCGATTCGATGTCATCTAATGCCTTGCCCTTGAGCGTTGATGGGTGCGTGAAATCGAACCGGAGCTTGTCGTCAGCCACGCGGCTGCCGGCTTGCGTGACCTGCGTGCCGAGGAGCTTGCGCAAGGCCCAGTGTAAGAGATGTGTGGCCGTATGATGTTTCGCCGTCTGGAAGCGCACGCTTTTGGCGACCTGCGCGCGCACATCGGAGGCGACCGCCAGAGTCCCTGATGTGATGATGACCATATGCACGATGAGGCCGTTCATCGGCTTTTGCACGTCCTCTACCTGGGCTACGCCGTCTGGCCAGGACAACGTCCCTTTGTCACCCACCTGGCCGCCGCTCTCCGGGTAGAAAGGCGTTTCGGATAAGACGACCTCGACCGAGGACCCGGCCTTAGCTTCTTTGACCGGATGGCCTTCGAGGTCTAACATGGCGATGACCGTGGTCTGGGCCTCCAAGCGATCGTAGCCTAAGAATTTGACGTCCATAAGGCCGAGTTTCGACTTGATACCGGCGTAGTCGACCGCCATCTTCATCTTCGAACCTTTCCAAGATTGTTTGGAGACTTCTTTGGCGCGCAGGCGCTGGACCTCGAATTCCCGCATGTCCGGCATTCCCATACCTTCTTCCGCGAGGCGTTCATTCGTCATCTCGACCGGGAATCCGTAGGTATCGTAGAGCTCGAAAGCCGCGGCGCCCGTGATCGTGGTCTTTCCCAGAGCCTTGGCCTTGTGGATAGCCTGGTCTAAGACGTCGCAGCCCGATGCCAAGGTGCGTTCGAAATTCTTCTCTTCTTCCTCTAGGACGATCTTGACCGAATCGAATTTCTCGCAGTGTTCCGGATAAGCGCTGGCGAAGATATCCTTCACTGCTGGGGCGAGCTTGGCGAGGACCGGTCCGTGGTAGTCGAGCAATTTCGCCTGCCTGGCCGCGCGGCGGATGAGCCTGCGCAGGATATAACTGCGGCCTTCGTTGCCGGGCAGCAGTCCTTCGGCTAAAAGGAACCAACTGGCGCGGCAGTGGTCTGCGATGATGCGCATCGCTTTCTCATTGCCCTGATAAGGCTTGCTTAAGATATCCTGCGTGGCTTGTAGTAGCGACAGAAACAGCGTGGTGGAGAAAGAATCCTGGCCCTCGACGACGGTGGTGAGCCGTTCAAGACCCATGCCGGTATCGATGTTCTTTTTGGCCAGCGGCCGTAAAGACCCGTCTTCTTGTTTGTCGAATCCGGTGAAGACTAAGTTCCAGATCTCGACATAGCGTTCACAATCGTCGCAGCCCGCCGCGCATGTGGCTTTACCGCAGCCTAGCGCCACCCCTCTGTCCCAGTAGATCTCCGAGCACGGGCCGCAGGGGCCGGTGGGTCCCATAGTCCAGAAATTGGTGTCGTCGCCTAATCTGACGACCGCGGTACCCGGAGCTGTTGTGTTCCATAGGGTCATGGCCTCGTCGTCATCCTTGAAGATGGTGACGCTTAAACGTTCTTTGGGCAGGTTGAGAAAATCTTTGCGCGTGAGGAATTCCCAGGCCCAAAGGATGGCTTCAGCCTTGAAATAATCGCCGAAGGAGAAGTTACCCAACATCTCAAAGAATGTGAGGTGCCGGGTCGTAGTTCCCACGCGTTCGATGTCGGTGGTGCGTAGGCAGAGCTGACAACTGGCCGCGCGCGTCAGGTCTGTAGCCTTGCCTAGAAAATAGTTCTTGAAGGGGACCATGCCAGCGGAGTTGAAGAGCAAAGTCGGGTCTTGCGGGACCAGGGGCGCCGAAGGGCGTACGTCGTGACCCTTCTGTTTGAAGAAGTCGAGGTAAAGGCGTCTGATCTCTTCGGCTTTTAGCGTCATCTTCTGCGATCCATTTTGACATTTCCGCAGCATTCAAAGGTGACCCCGATGGCTTGATGGTCGGAGAGCTCCATGAAGGGATAGGGCCTTGACCAGCGGAAGTCTATGCGAGCGTTCTTAAGCGCGTCTTGCGGGAAGTGGTCGGACAGGAAGATGAAATCGAGTTTATGGTCGAGCGGGTCGGTGACGCCGCAGGAGTTGGCGCCGTCGCGCATACAGGTATCGCGTAACCGCAAGGTCGAGGTAAGCATGGTGTATTCGGGCCAACCGATCTTGGAGTTGAAATCCCCTGTGATGACGAAAGGTCCACCCCGGGAGAACAAATAGACGGAATCGATGAGTTCCATAGTTTGGATCTTGCGTATCGAAGAGTGGCGCCGGTCGTCGGTGGAGGCGGTCATATGCGTCGTGTAGACGTCGATTTCCTTACCGTTGATCTTAAGTCGCACCGCGAGTAGGCCCTTGGTCGCCCAGAAATCGGCATCGAGGAGGCTAAAGACTGGGGCATTGATGGAATACGGGAAGAACCTGGCCTCGACGATCGGGAAGCGGCTTAGGATCAAGAGGCCGTTGCCGAAGAGCGCGGTGAGCGTGGAATTGATGCGCAGTCGCGCTGAATAGGGGTAGTCCGCCTTCCTGCTGATGTAGTTCGCGTCTTTCTGCAGCCAGACCTCCTGCAGGCAGACGACGTCATATTTCCTGCGCGCCAGGATGTCGGCGATCTTAGCCACGCGGCCCTCGCGCCTGGGCAGAGGGAAGAGGATGTCGGGGATGCCGCCGATGTTATAGGTGAGGATCTTGACGGTCCTGGCGTTGGCAGGTGTAGCGCTTGCGAGTAAGAATGCGGCCAGGATGACGTTACGCATCACGATATTATACGAACGACTTCTACTTGGAAACCGTCAGGGTGTTGTCGAGGATACCCTCGACCTTGAAGTCGCGGCGGCTCAAGTAATCACCGATCTCTTGAGTCGTAGTCTGGTTGCGCGGGGAACGTTCTAGATCGATGACGCCCGTGCCCTCGGAAAACGAACGCAGGTACATCTCTTCGATACCGGGTGCGGCGGAGAGTGCTTTTTGCAAGGCGGACAACTCGTCGATCGATGTTAAACCGCGCGCGATGACGGTCAGGGTCATGGCTTTAAGCAGACGTTGCGGCAGGCTGGCCGCCATGAGTTCGCCGCATTTCTTGCCCGCAGCCTGAAAGGCTTTCTGCTTTGCGGCGGAATCCGTGATGTCAAGGCCTGACGCCTGCTCGCTGACGGTTTCTAAAACCTCGCCATTGGAGGATTTGTCGGCTTTGGCGCTCAAAGCGACGCGGTAGGAATTCATCGAGCCCAAATTCATGCTTGCGAGGTCCACGCGATCGGCTTTGGCGTCGCCCATGATGACGATCTCGGCGTCGACTTTGGTAGCCATGGCCGCCAAAGCTTCGCCGTCATTCTCTATCTGGTCCGTCTGTTCGTAAGCCTTGATGGCGGCCAGGCTGTCAGGATCGATGATCTTGAATCCGGCGTCAGCCAGGGCTTTAGCGAAGGCGTCGGAGACGAACGTGGTAGCGCCATCATCGTCGGGGGACCCCTCTTGGCCTTCCGTGATCAGCACCGCCACGCGTGGGTTGCCGATCGCCGGCGAGCGCAGAATCTTCAAGCCTTTGAGGTCGTCATTCAATTTCTGGAACATCACCATGGCGCGGATCTTAGTTTTAGAGAACCCTCCTTCTTCCCATTGTTTGACGATGTCGTACTTGGAGATATAGCCTTCGGTCTTGGCTAGGATGTTCTGTTCGATGGCGATCGCTTTCTCCACTCGCGTTTTGGCCGAGATGTAGACGCCGATGACTTTTTCCAGGGCTTGTTTCTGCGCTTCCGCCAGGGAACACGCCTTCGCCGCATGCAGATCGCCGTCTTTGACGGGGCAAGAGCCCTCGGCCACGACCACTTCCCCGCCGTCGACTTTGCCGACCTTAAGGCGCGAACCCGAGCATGCAGAGAATAGCAGTAGCGTCATTGCGAGGAGTTCGCCTTTGGCGAACGACGAAGCAATCTTGACGGCTTGCAATGACGATCCGTGATTATGCACTTATTTGAATTTTATCCCCATCATCTTTTCCAAGCGCTTCTTATCCAAGCGGATGGTGACGACGCAACCATCGTCATTGGTCCATTCGGTCTTGACGATCTCGGCGCCTTTGATCTCGGCGTCGATCGAGGTCTGTAGTTTGGAATCGGTTTCGATGGCCTTCTCCACCGTGATGCCGCCTTCGAGCTGTAGGCCTTTGACCATGGAAAGCATCTCATATTGCGCCGCGACGATAGCCGCGTTCCTGGAGGTGGCCATCTTCTGGGTCTTGTTGTCGAGCGTCTGGTCCGCCGCGCCGATGCCGATGGCCTCGATCAGGTTGCCCTGGTCGGACGCCTGTTCCATAGTCTTGGCGATCTCGCCTTTTTTGACGCGCGATTCGGGTCCGCCGCCGCAAGCGGCGATGAGCAGTAACGCTGGTAGTACTGCGATGATATTCTTCATTATGTCCTCCTAGTCTTTAGCTTAATCTTGCGCTAGTCGGCAGAGGTCGCCGCGCGAGGGAACCGCCCCTTTGCTTAGACCCGCCACCGCGCCGTCGTCACCGAAGAAAGACCTGACTTTGGCTTCACCGATCCGGGTCTCCGCCCGGCCGATGACCAATCCCGTCGTTGGGCTTTTGATCTCTTTACCTAATTGGAAAAGTTCTAGTTTCAATCATTCTTTGATGCCGGATTGCAACCCGGCATCGATATAGATATTGTCGCCGTCGACTTCCGCGATGCGGCAAGACCAGGGTTTTTTGTCGACTTGCGAGACGATGTTGTCGACTAATTCGACGATGGCGGCCCGCAGGGCCTCGCCTTCCATGGTCTCGTCATAGCCGCCGCGCGTGCCCATGCCTAGGAACGAGCCGGTGCCGGTCTTTGACACCCCTTTGCCGGAGTCGGCGTAAAGCACGGCGCCGGTCTCGGCGTCGACTAAACGTACGTCGATGGTACATTCGGCGAGTTGTTTCTTGGATTGTACGATGAGATAATCGGAGCCCGAGGTTTTGACGCCGAACTGGCTGACTGCGCCGGTGACGATGGCTTGCAGGCCGAGGATCTTGCCCATTTTGACTGCGGTGTCAGGGTCGACCGCGCCGGTTAAGTCGAATTTCTGCTCGTCCATGATCTTGTCCATCTTGTCGCGTTCTATAACCACGAATCTGCCGGTCTTGGCGAGCTCGGTGATAAGGATGTCGCTAGCCGCGGTGCCTAGGCGCGCCTGGCCGTAAGCGGTCTTGTTCTGGAAATCCACCACGCCGATCCTTTTCTTGGGTCCGGCATATTGCGAGTCGAACTTCTCGGTCTTAGTCCCGGTGATGGCTTGCGCGCGCTTGGTGCTGCGCGACGCCGAACAGGAGGCCAGCAACAGGCAAGAGAGCACGAAAGTCAAGGTCTGTTTTGTGGACATGGATTAATCTAATCAAAAATAGCCGCCTGACGCAATGTTTTTGGGGATCCAGGTAGCGCAGGCCGTGCGGTATCCTACGCAGCGTGTCGCAGGCCGTTTTGACTTCAAAACGGCCGAGACCCGAGCGGCGGTGTCTCTTATACCGACCGCGTCTGCGTAGGATACTGCACGGACGAAGCGTCATGAATGTGGCAGAAACGGGACCGGGAAAGCTCAATTTTTATAGGATATGCGTATGTTGTTGTTCGCTAAACGTTTCGTGGCCGGTGAGACGAAACAGGAAGCCATCGCGCGCGCTTCGCAACTGCAGAAACAAGGCTTCAGATATACCCTCGATTTTCTCGGCGAACATATCAAAAGTCCGGTGGAGGCTGCGGCCGTGGCCCAAGAGTATGAGAGTTTGCTGGCGTGCCTGCTTGAGCGTGTCATGCCCTTGTCGGTTTCCGTCAAGCTCACGCACCTGGGTCTTGACATCGACGAGCAGACAACGCTTGCCAATATGCGCCGCCTTCTTAGTATGACCGCAAGGCATGGAGGGTTCGTGCGCGTCGATATGGAGGGTTCGATATACACCGAAGCGACGTTGCGCGTGTTCAAGGCCCTGCATCGGGAGTTCGCGGAACATGTCGGTATCGTTATCCAGGCTTATCTGCATCGCAGCGCCGCTGACGTCGATGAGATGAATGCGCTTGGCGCTAGCGTCAGGCTTTGCAAGGGCGCGTATAAAGAACCTGCAACGCTCGCCATCGCCTCGCGTGTGGATATCGACGCCAATTTCGACAGGCTCTCAAACAAGCTCCTCGAGCGCGGGCGGCATCCCGCCATCGCCACTCATGACCGCGCACGCATCGCCAGCGCCTTGGAGTCGGCGAAACGATACGGCAAGAAAGATTCTGACTTCGAGTTCCAGATGCTCTTAGGCGTGCGCGGCGCGCTTAGCCGTGAACTCTTGGCGCAAGGGCATCGCGTGAGGCTGTATCTGCCGTATGGTAGAGAGTGGCTCGGATATTTCTACCGTCGTGTACGCGAGCGCAAAGAGAACCTGCTTTTTGCCGTCAGAAGCGTTTTGGGCGGTTGACCCGGATCGTCCGGGTCGCTAGGAGGTAACCATGCTGGCTTTAGTCAAGAATCAACAGGCTCCCGGCGCCGAGATCTCCGAAGTCCCCATCCCGCGCCCGGGGCAAGGTGAGGTGTTGCTTAAAGTCCACCGTGCGTCCATCTGCGGCAGTGACTTGCCCATTTATTTTTGGACTTCTTGGGCCACCGCGCGTATCAAACCGCCTTTGGTCTTCGGGCACGAGCTTTGCGGCGAGGTCGTGGAAACCGCCCCAGGTGCCGATGTATTCAAGCCCGGGGACAAAGTCGCCGTTGAATCACATATCTTTTGTGGCTATTGCGCGACTTGTTCCGCGGGTGACAGGCACTTGTGTCGGCGCATGGCTTTAGTCGGCATCGACCGGCCGGGTGGCTTCGCCGAATACGTGGCGCTCCCCGAGCGCGTCTTATGGAAGTTGAACGCCAAGCTGCCCTATGATTTCGCCAGCCTGATGGAGCCTCTGGGTAATGCCCTTTACGCCACGACCGTCGAACCTGTGGAAGGCAAGACCGTGCTCATCTTAGGTTGCGGTCCGCAGGGGCTCTTCGCGGTACAGGTGGCTAAAGCCATGGGGGCTAAGTTCGTCGTGGCCGTGGAAAAAAGCGAGTTCCGCGCCGCTATGGCCAAGAAGCTGGGTGCCGACAAAGTCATCAGCGGCGCTCCCAGTGACAAGGAGCTCATCGAGCAGGTGCTTTCTTTCGACGGCGTGCGCGAGGGTTATGACGCGTGCTTGGAGATGTCGGGGTCCACATTCTTAGTCAACGTCGGTTTCAGAGCCTTGCGTAACGGCGGTAGGATGTCCTTGTTCGGTTTGACCGCGGGTAAGACCGGCATCGATTTAGGCGAAGACGTGATCTTTAAAGGCCTACGCATCTACGGCATCCTGGGGCGCAAGTTGTTCTCCACCTGGGAACAGATGGAGGCGCTCCTGCTCTCCGGCAAGGCGCACCTTGACGCTTCGGTCAGCCATGTCTTGCCGTTGACCGATTTCGACAAGGCGTTTAGCATTCTCGTCTCCCCACAAAAAGCCTGCGGCAAGATTTTGTTCAAGATCGGTAGGAACTGACCTATGTCAAAAAAAGTGAAGAAAAAGAAAAAATTAAGTTTTTTACCTAAACGTCTGTTTCCGGATGATTCGTTGGCATCCCCTCGCCTTAGCGCTGAAGAAGTCTTGATCTGGCTGACGCGCGCCGCGCGCCTGAACCACGAAGTCTTCGGCAAAACCACCCGGCATCCCCATCGCTAGCGCACCGTTCGGCTGGGGATTTGCAATCCATTAAGGCAGAATTTTTTCGAGCAGATGAGAAACGTGCAATTCCTCGGCCCAATGCTTCATATAGACCTTTTCTAATCGATGCCCCTGCACCTCAATGATGTCGGCGGCATCTTCGATCTGCCGTTGCGATTTTCCTTGGCTGGCCCATAAAAGTTTTGTCAGGATCACGTCTTCGGCTGAAGCGAAATAAATCCGTTCTGTAAAAAGTTCGACGGGTTTTCTGCGTTCGAACGCCTGTCGGAAATAGGGATCGCCGCCTACGGTCGACATGTCCATTTTGAATCCAGTCGGCTTATGTATGATGTTCGACATCCTGCCTTGCGCCAAGCCGTCTTTCAAGTCTTGCGCGTCAGCATAGAAGTTTGCGCCTAATTTTGAGACGAAATAATCTACCTGGCGCGGCTGCCAGATGAGAAGGATATCCGCGTCTTGGGTCGCGCGCGGCCGTCCCCGATAACTGCTGGCATACGAGCCGACGATCATATAGGGATTG
>JBBTGF010000447.1:0-1461 GCA_038041525.1 Elusimicrobiota bacterium
CCGCCGCCCGCATAATAACTGCCACCGGTATAAACATTGCCTTGCGAATCGACCGCGACCGCGAACGCTTCGTCGTCGCCGGACGACGTGCCGTTGAACATGGAACGCCAACCGTCCGCCATGTTATCGAGTTGAGTAGCGCCGCCCACGCCGGCGTTACCCTGGCCAGCGACTTGCGCATCGACTGACATATCGAAGTAACCCATATAGGGATATTGCGTATTGTCGACATGCACGGCGATCAGGTTCTGACCATTGACGACCTGATTCGTGATATCGAACTCCCGGTTCCAATAATCGAACCATTCCGCAGTGCCTTCAAGATTTTTGACCTGCGAACCATTGACCCAGACTTCAACATTACCGCCAAAAGCCAGGCGCAATACATAGCTCTTCCCCGACTTATCGGCTACATTAAGGAAATGCCGCGCGTAGAATTGATTGAAATTGACCTGACTCCTACGACAATCGCTGTAACCGCATTGATAATGTCCGTAATTATCTTCCCCTAACGGCGCGTCATCAACCAACCAAGAAGCCGTGCTGAATCCCATGGACGACTGCCATGTCGCCGCAGGCGTCTCATCCGTCACATATGCCCAATCAACGCTAGCGAGATCCTTGCCGGCTGATATGCTCTCCGAGCTCGACGCGTCGCCACCCGCGCCACCCACAGCCACAGGGAACGCCGCCGCATTGGCAAGCCCGACGCCATCACCGCCGTCGTTGGCACGCAGATTCACATTGCCCGCCGAATTCTTCCGGTAATAGAAACTAAAATTGCTCGTCGCATTGAGAAGTTGTTGCGAACTGACCGTATTGGTATTATCAGCCGCACAGTCGCCGCTGTTGGAATAGAACTTTCCTCCAGCGGCTTCATCATTGATAAGGACGGTGTTGCTGGCGCTGACCGCGCGCTCGACATCGGAACTATCCAAGGCGCGCACTGTGAATTGGTTACATGACGCCACGCCGATGACCGACGCACCCTGCAAAACAAGCTTTGTAGGCGCAACGCTGCCCACGCTGACGGCCAAAGGGGACGCGTTAGCCAGCGCCATGCCGTCTGGCCCATCATTGGCATAAAGACTCACGCCACCCGCGGCGTTCTTGCGGTAATAGGCATCCTGCGAGCTCAAGCTCGCGGCGATAGTGACCTGCGTGATAACGCCGGTACCGTTGTTGCAACTCGTAAAATCAGCAAAGAAAGCTCCACCGCCATTATCGCTTAACAACACAGAGGTCGGCTGACCGACAGCGATCGCAGTATCGATATTATTGACATCCTGCGAATGGATGCTAAACAGCGAACACTCACCCG
Organism: Elusimicrobiota bacterium; assembly: GCA_038041525.1. GTDB lineage: Bacteria > Elusimicrobiota > Elusimicrobia > JACQPE01 > JACQPE01 > JBBTGF01. The sequence continues at coordinate 1,322 of JBBTGF010000447.1, forward strand.
TGCCGATCGTACCGGCGCCGGTCAATAACAACTTCGTCGCCACGCCGCCGACGCCGCCGGCATTGACCGTGACCGCTAGGTTCCCCACAGCCAGAGCATCCGGACCGCTGTTCTTGGCCGCCGCCAGCGTAACGCCGCCT
>JBBTGF010000448.1:0-1506 GCA_038041525.1 Elusimicrobiota bacterium
AGCAGTTCATCAAGCAGTGACATGAGATTCTCACGCGCTTTCATTGTCACCCAGCGGGAGGACCCTTCAGGCGAAGCGGACGCGGTATCGAGCCGCTTGCTGCTGCGCGCCGGCTTCACGCGTAAAGTCGCCGCCGGTATCTATGAATGGTTGCCTTTGGGCCTACGTGTCTTAAAGAAGGTCGAGCAGATCATCCGTGAAGAGATGAACGCTGTCTCGGGTCAAGAAGTCTGGCTGCCGATCGTGCAGCCTAAAGAGCTCTGGCAACAGAGCGGACGCTGGGGTATCTACGGTAAGGAGCTTTTGCGCTTCAAGGACCGTAAAGACACGGAATTCTGCCTGTCACCGACGGCGGAGGAAGTGGTCACAGACTTGGTGGCGCATCACATCACTAGCTGGCGGCAATTGCCGCAGATGCTCTATCAGTTCTCGACTAAATTCCGCGATGAGGCCCGGCCGCGTTTCGGACTCCTGCGCGGGCGCGAGTTCTACATGAAAGACGGCTATTCGTTCCATGCCGGCGAGCAGGACGCGCAGGAATACTATCTGCAGATGCAGAAGGCCTATGTGAGGGTCTTTGAACGCCTTGGTTTTAAATACCGTATGGTCGAGGCCGAGACGGGTCCCATAGGCGGTTCATTCTCGCATGAGTTCATGGTCTTGGCCGAGACTGGGGAGGACATGCTGGCGCACTGCCCCGAGTGCCGCTATAGCGCCAACCTCGAGCGCGCGGAATGCGCCCCACGATCCGCTGCGGATGATAAGAAATCAGTCGCCGCTATTGAGGAACTTGCAACCCCAGGACACTCTAGCGTCGACGCCGTCGCCGCATTCACAGGATTACCGAGTTCGACGTTCATCAAGACGATGTTCTACTGGACGCCGCAGAAGTCCCCGGTCGTCTGCCTGGTGCGCGGTGATCACGAGGTCAACGAGCCTAAACTCAAGCGCTTTCTGAAGGTAGACGACCTCATCAAGATGGAAGAACCGGACTATGTGCGCATCAGTGGTTCTCCTGTCGGATTCGCGGGCCCGCAGGGTCTGCGCGAGCGGCTCGCGTCCTTCAATGGGGCACGCTTGCTGGCTGATCATGCTGTCGCTGCTATCGCCGGTGGCGTTTCAGGCGCTAACAAGAAAGACGTCCATGTCAAAAACCTCTCTCACGGACGGGATTTTACGGTCGAGGCGTTCGGGGATTTCCATGTCGCAGCGGCCGGCGACATCTGCCCACGCTGCCAAAAATCCGCCTTCGTTTTCCAAAAGGGCATCGAAGTCGGTCATATCTTCAAGCTCGGCGTCAAATATTCAAAGGCTTTCAACGCGTCTTATCTCGATACCGAGGGTAAACCGCAATTGATGGTCATGGGTTGCTATGGCATCGGCGTCTCGCGCATCGTCGCTGCGGTCATCGAACAGAACCATGATGAGATGGGTATGATCTGGCCTAAGGCGATCGCTCCGATGAGCGTGCATTTGATCGGCGTGGAGGCCTTCGACGAGCAGGTC
>JBBTGF010000449.1:0-6053 GCA_038041525.1 Elusimicrobiota bacterium
TTCCGATCTTAATTGATATAGGGGATAGTGCCTAAGGTCAGGATGGAGAACTTCGACAGAGAGCCGCCAGAGAATATGTCGAGAAACCCCAGCAAACTGCCTTTGTGCTGGTCGAACAACGTCCTTAAAGCCTCTGTGTTGATACCGGGAAGCGGAATGGCGGCGCCGATCCTGTAGATCGCGATGATGGCAGCCGTAAACAATATCCGCCGGCGCAGATCGGGTATCTTGAAGAGATTAAACAGCTTGTCCACTAGTGATTATCGTTACCTGTCCGCCAGCCTTCTCGATAGCCTGTTTGGCGCTGGCACTGATAGCATGCGCTTCGACCGATAATTTCTTAGTCAATGAACCTCGACCCAAGATCTTCACCTTGGCACCGGTCTCATTGACCAATCCGCAGGAACGCAACCCATCGACAGTGACTTTATCGCCTGTCTTGAAACGTTCCTCCAGATTACCCACATTCACCACACTATAGCGTATTGTGAAATTGTAATTATTGAATCCGCGCTTGGGCAACCTGCGGATCAGCGGTATCTGGCCGCCTTCGAATCCGATCATCCTGTTCTCACCGGAACGAGAACTCTGCCCTTTCATACCTTTAGTCGCGGTCTGACCGCGTCCGGAGCCTTCGCCGCGTCCGATACGGCGCCTGGGCTTCCTCGATCCCGGATTGGGCGTCAACTGTGACAGATTCAAACTCATATCATCTCCTCTCTGACTATCAGATCTCTTCCGATTTTTTGCCACGCCTACGCGCCAGTTCATCTTTCGATTTAAGCTGCATAAGTCCGTCGAGAGTCGCGTGCAATACGTTATGCGAATTCGAGGTGCCAAGGTTCTTAGTCAATATATCTTTGATACCGCAAGCCTCAAGGACCGCGCGTATGGGTCCGCCGGCGATGACGCCGGTACCCTCGCAGGCAGGCGAGAGCATGACTTGCGCGGCGCCGTAACGGCCGACGACAGCGAACGGGATCGTGGCGCCCTTCATGACGATGCCTTGCATCCGCTTTTTTGCCTGAAAAACAGCCTTGGTGATGGCCGACTGGACATCACGCGCTTTACCCTTGCCGACGCCTACTTTACCATTGCCGTTACCGGCCACGACAACGGCAGAGAATGTCATCCGCTTGCCACCCGTGACGACCTTAGTGACCCGATTGATAGCCACAACGGTCTCTTTGATGGGTTCAGCGCCCTCTTGAGCGATGACGGGTGTCACATGATCGACACGATCGGCAATCTCCTCTTCCGGCTCACCGGCCGCCACCATGGCAGCCTCGAAATCAGCCATCTTCTCGACATCGCCCGTACTTAAATCCTGCGGTTTAGTTTTTTCGATTTTATTGCTCATGCTGTTATGACACCTTCCAGATGTTATTCATCGCGGCTTAAAACTTAAGACCCGCCGCTCTGGCGCTATCGGCCAACGTCTTGACGCTGCCATGATATCTCTTGCCCCCGCGATCGAAGACCACGGTAGCGATGCCTGCTTGCAGCGCTTTCTTGGCGATCGCTTCGCCGACGACTTTGGCCGCTTTCATGTTGCCTGCGGCTTTATCTTTGAACTGCTCACGCAGATCGGTCGATATCGTGCTTGCGGCCGCCAATGTCTTACCGCTGACGTCATCGATGAGTTGCGCGGAAATATGTTTAAGACTTAGGTTCACGCTCAAGCGCGGCCTCTCCTGCGTCCCCTTGATGTTGCGCCTGGTGCGCCATTTGCGTATCTGTTTTCTCTGTTGAACGGTGATCATTTCATCCTTCCTTGCGGATCCTTATTTCTTACCGCCAGCACCCGCCGATGCGGCTTTGCCTGCTTTCCTTCTGACGACCTCTCCTAGATAGCGGATACCCTTGCCCTTGTATGGCTCCGGGGGTCTGAAGCTACGTATCGTGCTGGCCACTTGACCGACGACATCTCTGTCGATACCCACGATAGTCAAACCCGTCAGCTTCGGGCTGACGGTGATAGTCACGCCCTCGGGCGGATCGAAAGTCAATGGATGGCTCATGCCCAGATTAAACACGATCGTCTTACCCTGCGCTTGAGCCTTGAAACCGACGCCTTGGATGTCGATCTCTTTCTGGAATCCGGTCACGACGCCCGTCATCATATTGCGGACTTTGGCACACGAAAGACCCAATAAGGCTTTCACCCTTCCGGTCGAGGCCTCAGCGCCCACCGCAGGATCGAGCGCGACCTTGACAGCCATCTGACCGGATGGAGACTTCTCCTGGGTCATGACGACTTCTTTAGGAATGCTCCATTTAAGCGTCCCCTTCGGTCCCTTGATCTCGATAGAACGCTTCTCTACGTCGATGGCGCTATGCACCCCCGCTGCTAAAACTATAGGTTTCTTTGCTAAACGACTCATTGATCACCACACCCTTAAAAGTACTTCGCCGCCGACTTTAAGGCTCCTGGCCTTCCTGGCCGTCATCACCCCGCGCGGCGTCGATATGATACTGGTCGCGTAACTGTCACTCTTGCGTAACAAGTCCTGCCAGCCGCGATAGACTCTACGTGACGACTTCGAGACCCGCACCAAGCGCACGATCGCCGGCTCTTTAGCCGTGTCATAACGCAATAAAATCTTGAGCTGTCCTGATTTACCATCTTCAAAAAGCCGGTAATTGGCGATATAACCTTCTTCTCTCAAGACGCGCACGATCTCCTTCTTCATCTTCGAAGCCGGGACCTCGACGACGTCTTTCTTCGCCGTCAAGGCATTACGCATCCTAGTCAACATCTCTGCTATTGGATCCATCATCGTCCTCCAGAAATCCTACCAACTCGCCTTACGCAGACCGGGGATATGCCCCTTGTGCGCCAACTGACGCGTACAGATACGGCATAATCCGAAATCCCTATAGACGCCGCGGGCGCGCCCGCACAGACGACACCGGTTATACGCCCTGGTTTTGAATTTAGGTGTTCTTCTAACTTTGGCTTCCCAAGCTAATGTGGCCATGGATCAAATCCTCCGACTCGTCATTTCTTCACATCCTTCCTGAAGGGTAGCCCCAAGAGCTCGAGCATCGTCCTGACATGCGCACGATCCGCGCCCGTGGTCACAAACGAGATGTTCATGCCATGCGCCTTCGGGGATTTTTCCAAATTCACTTCGGGAAATATATGATGCTCGCGCACACCCATGTTGTAATTCGCCTGTCCATCGAACGCATTGAGCGGCAAACCCCGGAAGTCGCGGATACGAGGCAGCGCCATGACATGGAGCCTGTCTAAGAACTCCCACATGCGCTGCCTACGCAGCGTGACACAAAGTCCGATGGGCTGACCCTGGCGTAGCTTGAAAGTCGAGATAGATTTCTTCGCACGGCGCACGGCGGGAGCCTGCCCAGTGATGACTCCTAAATCTTCCTTCATCTGATCGAAATATTTGATGTCTTCCTTGCCTTGCCCAACGCCCATGTTGACGACGATCTTCATCAACCTGGGGACCTGCCAACGATTCTGCAAACTGAACTTCTTCTTGATCTCGGGGACGACGACCTCGTTATACAAGGCCTCGAGCCGCGGCTTATAATCAGTCTTCGATACGGATGCCATTATCGTTCCTCACTTTATAATATCTGCTCACCGCATTTACGGCAAAGACGCTCTTTTCGTCCATCTTGACCCGCTTGAGCCCGCGCACGCGTCGGTTTGTCGCAACGTGGACAGACCAATTGCACCTTGCTGACGTGTAACGGCGCTTCCATGGTCTGGATGCCACCCGGCTTGTCCTGGGTAGCACGGCGATGCCTCTTGACGATGTTGACACCCTGGACGATGACGCGCTCTTTGTCGACGTCGACATTGACGACTTCCGCGCGCTTGCCACGGTCCTTGCCGCTTAAAACCACGACTTTGTCTTTCTTTCTCACGAATAACGCCATAGCTACTCCTTTAAAATCCTTCAGACGACTTCCGGTGCCAATGAGATGATCTTGATGAAATTCTTCTCACGCAACTCGCGGGCGACAGGACCAAAGACGCGGGTGCCCTTGGGTTCGCCCTTCTCGTCGATGACGCAACCGGCATTCTCATCGAAGCGCACATAGCTGCCATCAGGCCTGCGATATGCTTTCTTCGTCCTGACCACGACCGCTTTGACCACGTCGCCTTTCTTGACGGAACCCGTAGGTAACGCTTCCTTGACGGAACAAGCGACCACATCACCCAAGCCGGCATAACGCCTATCGGTGCCACCGTAAACATGGAAGACCGCGATCTTGCGAGCGCCCGTATTGTCTGCTACATTCAATATCGTACGAAGCTGTACCATAGGTTCATCTCCTCTGTGATCTTGCCTACAACACCTTTACTAAGGTCCAACGCTTGAGCTTAGACACCGGACGGGAAGGCGCGATCAAGACTTTATCGCCAGTTTTTGACGTATTCTTCTCATCATGGACATAGTAACTCTTCTTCATCCAGACGATCTTCTCAAAACGTACGTGTCGTCTCTGAAAAGAGACCTCGACGGTCCTGGTCTTGCTCATCTTGTCAGAAAGCACCACGCCTTCGCGCAGATGACCCGAGCCTGACCGACGCTCCAACATCATGTTCGTGTTCTTATTTGCTGACACTGCTTGACTCCTTGCTCTTCTGATCTGTCCATGTCGCGATGCGAGCAATCTCTTTGCGCAATGTGCGAATCCTTAGCGGATTCTTCAAAGCGCTGGAAGCGCGACTGAACTTCAATTTAAAAAGCTCCTGGCGTCTCTTGGCGAGCTCGCTGGCAAGCTCCGCGACACCAAGCACTCTCAATGACTCTTTATCTTTTCGTTTCACTACTTCACCTCTTGGGGACCTTAAAGCGCTTCCCGTTTTACGAAAACCGCACGCATAGGCAGCTTGTAGCTAGCCTGCAGAAGGGCATCCTTCGCGATCTCCTCGCTGACGCCTTCGACCTCAAAAAGGATCCTTCCGGCCTTCACCGCCATGACCCAATATGCCACATCACCTTTGCCTTTACCCATACGCGTCTCGGCAGGCTTCCTGCTGATGGGCCTGTCAGGGAACACCCTGATCCATATCTTGCCACCCTTTTTAAACGCTCTGGTGAGTGTCAGGCGGCAGGCTTCGACCTGACGCGCCGTGATGTAGCCACCGGCAAGACATTTCAAAGCATACTCTCCGAAAGCGATCGTACTCGCCCCATGAGAAATGCCTCGGATGATAGGCTTATGAGCCTTTCGATATTTGACTCTTTTTGGCATCAACATGATAATTCCTCTTACCGCAAGCCTGTCACGCGCCCTCTTTAGCTGACGGCGGTTTGATCTGGCGCTGCGCCATCAGCGGAGCCGCATTCTCGGACTCCGTCAGACCGAATTCTTGCGCTTTCGATTTTTTAAGCTCTTTGACCAGGTCCTCTCTGGACTTGGTGAAATATTCCTTTTTGAATATCCAAACTTTGCAGCCAATCTTGCCCATCGAAGTATGCGCCTCGCAGAAACCATAATCGATGTCGGCACGGAAGGTCGACGTGGGAACGCGTCCATCCTTGAGCCACTCATAGCGGGCGATCTCAGCTCCGCCTAAACGTCCGGCGATCTTGATCTTGATGCCGGCGGCTCCCTGTGCGCGAGCTCTCTCGATGGCACGCTTGAGCGCTCTACGGTGATGGATACGGCGTTCGAGCTGCAACGCGATAGATTCAGCGACCAAAGCCGCATCGGTTTCGGGATTCTTGATCTCAAGGACATTGACGAAAGTCTTACGTCCAGTCATCGATTCGATAGCTGATTTGAGGTTATCGATGTCAGCGCCACGACGGCCGATGACCATGCCCGGCCTCGCCGTATGCAGGATCACCCTCAAGAAGCTGCCTGCTCTCTCGATGACGACGCGGCTGACTGCGGCTAATTTAAGCCGTTGACGGATGAACTGACGGATGCGGAAATCTTCTTCGATCAGACGCGGCATCTCACGGACAGGGAACCAACGCGACTCCCAATCTTTGATGTAACCCAGACGGTTCGCGATCGGACTGATTTTTTGACCCATTCTTCATTACCTCGTTTGCAATCGGATC
>JBBTGF010000450.1:0-1580 GCA_038041525.1 Elusimicrobiota bacterium
GCGCCACTTCTTGGCCGATGACGACAGCGCCCATCGCCGGCGAGCAGACACAATGGATCTGCATGTTGAACTTCTCGGCCAACGCCTTAGCGATCTTGTTGGCGATATGCGGATACTGCAACACCAGCGCCGTCTGCAGATATGTCGAGGAATGCACGCCCGATGAGAGCCGGAAATGACCGGACAGCACAGCCCCGTGCTCTTCAAGTAAACCTATCAGATCGAACTTGCCAAGATTCGCCAATTGCTATCCTCCTTAACCGCCTTTCTTTAGCCTATTAAAAGTCGACATCGCTTGCAATGCGGTATCGACCGCGGCGCTCGGGTCCGCGCTCGCGTAGATGTCGCGGCCCACGATGAGATGATCGGCGCCGGCGGCGACCGCCTGCGCCGGGGTGGCCAGGCGCTTCTGGTCGGTACTCTTGCTTAGATCACCGCTCAAGCTGATACCCGGGGTCAAGATCAGGAAATCCTTACCGCATGCCTTGCGGATGATACCGGCCTCCTTGGCGCTAGCGACCACGCCATCGAATCCGCTATCCATCGCCATCAACGACAGACGTTTGACCTGGCTCTCCACCGAACGGTTGATGCCGATACGGAAAAGGTCTTTCTCCTGCAGGCTGGTGAGCACCGTGACCGCAAAAAGCAATGGGCGTTTGACTTTGGGCAGCTTCGCCACGCTCAAAGCGGCGTTACGCATCATCGCGAACCCTCCCGAAGCGTGCACAGTCATCCCCCATATCACTGACGCCGACTTGCTCTCCATGAGCGAAGCGATGGCGCCCGTCACGGTGTTGGGGATGTCATGGAACTTTAAATCGATCATGACCCGGACCCCTTGCCCGGCGAAAAAATCAAGACAATCCTTGCCCCAGGACATCCATAAAACGGGGCCGACCTTGTAGATGCCGATCTGCCCGGACGTCTCACTGACGATCCTTTTAGCCGTATCGATATCCGTATCCAAAGCCACGATGAGTCTATTGTCAACGAGCATATAAGTCCGCCTCCATGCCGCTAGCCTGCGCCACTTCTTTCATCTTTAAATCCGACAAGCGGGTGACGATGTGCGAAAGGATGCGCTTGATCACATCCGGACCGCCGAACACGAACCCGCTGAATATCTCCAAGAGATCGGCGCCGGCGACGATCCTCTGCCACGCATCCTCCGGAGTCAAGATCCCACCTACGCTTATTATGGGAATTTTCCCCCGCAAGCGCGTGCGCAATCGCGCAGTCGTGCGTAAAGAGATCTCGCGCAGCGGCAGTCCGCTCAAACCCCCCGACGGCGTGACGATGGAATTAGTGACCACCAATCCGTCGGCCCCCGCGTCGACAAGCGCGCGCGCGGCGTCATCGATGTCTTGAGGCGCCAACATGGGCCCCAACTTGACGAACAAAGGCAATTTGCGGCCCACGCCCACAGCGCGCTCGACGCTCACTTTAAGCTCCTCGACAGTGCGGCGCAAGTAACCGGCACGGCCCAAAACGAAACCTGACGGCGTGTTGGGCGAACTCACATTGACGCAGAGGTAATCCGCGTACGGATACAGCATGCCGATCATCTCCGAGACCTC
>JBBTGF010000451.1:0-1981 GCA_038041525.1 Elusimicrobiota bacterium
ATTCCGGGGTCGTTGTCTTAGGAGGCGTTTGGCGCGATGGCGCAGGAGCGCGGATAAAAACGTTGATGAGATAGATGACCGACAGATATCCCGCGATGAGCGCGAAGGCCGCAAGACCGTTATACAGGGTTATCGAATCAGGATCAGTCCGGCGCAACGCCATGCGACTTAGCGCATAAGCGCCGGAGAATCCTATGACTGCCGATGACAAGGCCGCCATGATCACGGTTCTAACCATGCCGCGCTGGCTTGCTCTGGGGAAATAATGATTGAAGGAACCTGCGACTTGTGTTAAACTAATTTTTGAAAGTTTATCAATATGCCGAGAATCGCTATTAATATTCCGGTTGAAGAAATCGAACGACTTATCATTCAACTTGATGAAGCGACCCAATTGCGCCTTATGCAACAACTGATAAAAACCAGCGCGCGAGCCGCTATCGCCAAATTGCGGCGCAACGTGCGCCATCAGGGCTTGACTCCAAAACAAATCGAACGTATCTGCGAAAAAGCCCGTCAAGCCTATTATGATCGAAGCCGTTCTTGACGCTAACGTTTTCGTCAGCGCCTCCATAAGAAGTAAAAATTGCCGGGAAATAATTGATTTTTTATTTGCCGACCGCTTCAACATAGTAACGTCTGAACGGCTGCTCGGCGAGATAGCATTTATTTTGTCCAAAAATAAATTCAACCTCGCGCCTGCCGATGTCAAAAGTTTAGTCAAATTTCTTTCCCATAATGCCCGTTTTGTAACCCCTGTAACGATAATATCTGACTGCCGGGATCCTAAAGACAACGCTTTATTAGAATGCGCATTAACGGCCAAGGCCGATTGCATCGTGACCGGGGACAACGACTTACTTTGCTTGAATCCATACCACGGCATACGGATATTGCCGCCCGCCGCCTTTATCCGCTTGCTTAAATAAACCGCCCCTAGAATCAACGGTCCGATGAGCGTAGCCGCCAGCACCGCCTCGAATTGCGCAAACCCGCGCTGACGGGCTCTATACCCGGAGCGCGCGAACTCTTTCAACTGCTCATCAGACGCCCCGTCCTCATACAAGCGGACCAAACCGGACAACTTTTTTAAAGCCCTGCTCTTCCTGGCTCTTAACGCATCATTCATCGCTGCAGTGTGATCCAGCGATTTCTGAAGCGTCTCGATCTCGTCGGCGCTCATCAACGGAACTACTTTCTTTAATGCCTGTTCATCGCCTATCCTTCGCACTAGGTCGATTGCGGGTGATACTACTGTCCGATGTGCTCCCTGCTCGTCATAAGGAACCATGGCGCGCCTGTTTTCCCGCAATGACATGTCGATCATGCGGTATTTCATGACACGCTTGGCATAATTACCGAACGGGGATGTGGGATCGTATCCAGCAATAGACTTGATTAGATTAAGCAACGCCTCCTGCGCAAAATCCTCGATCAATGAAGCATTGTGCGTACGGTTGTACGCTATCTGCTTTGCCACCGGCTGGTAGCGCTTGACAATCTCGGCCAACGCATCTTTATCGCCTGTTTTTTGGTAGCGCTTGATAAGTTCTTCGTCACTAGACACAACACCATCGATCATGCCATCCCCCCGGCCGCCAACCACGATCGCTCCTAAAACGCCCAAAAGCCCAATACCAAAGACCCAACTACCATCGTAAGCAAAGGCGGCTAGCGAAAGAACCAACCCTGCCACCGGCGCGAAAATAGCGAAGCCGCGTTGGTTGCGGGCGCTGCCGTTGGCGTCTTGATTCAAATTAAAATCCACACGATCCAAGATGCCTAGGATACGCTGTTTATGCGCGGGATCTTGGGCTTGCTCCGCGATCTCGTTGATCGCGGTCGCATATGCGGCTTGAACCACGGCGGGATCGTCGGCATCTTCGATCTCGGCAGTGATGGCTTTGGCGGTGAAATATGGGCTGGCTTGCAAGATGACCTGTTGGGCGGCTGAAGCGATCTGCGGGTCGGGAGAACGTAA
>JBBTGF010000452.1:0-2077 GCA_038041525.1 Elusimicrobiota bacterium
CGAAGTGTCGCACAGAACGCTGCGAATACCGCGCATACCCCCGATGACCTGTCCCACCGTGACTTTATCGATGAGCGTATCGTCATGCTGGCTAGCTAAGTCACCTAATTGCTTGCGCCACTGCGGGATCTTGTTCTCAAGGATGTCGTGCAATGTTGTAGCCATGTATCCTACCTCCGCTGCGCTATCAATCTATAGACCGCCCAGAGCGGGAACCAGCCGATGCTCACGGCGGTCTTACGAAACCTGTAAACTGGCTTCTGAAAAAACCGATAAAGCCACTCCAACCCCACTTTCCGCATTATAACAGGTGTTTGCCTGACGCGCCCTGACAGCACATCGAAGGCGCCGCCGACGCCCATGACCAGCCCCGCTCCACAAACCCGCAAGCGGCGCATGAGCAATTCCTGATATGGCTGGGCGAAACCCACGAAGATGATACGCGGAGACCACGCCTTCGCCATAGCCCAAAGGTCATCTCCAGGACCCTCGGCGCTCACGCATTGATAGATGGCTAAGGGCAAATCGGGCCACCTCTTGAGGAACCTAAGCCGCAAACGCTCCAGATTGGAACGGTTAGGGCCGATAAGCAGCACGGGCCAACCCTTGAAAGCCGCGACAGCCAAGAGCGGCTCGATGAGATCACAACCCGGGATACGCTCCACGCCGCTTAAACCCTGCAATCGCGCCAACACGAACGCCGAGGTCCCGTCGGCCAAAGCGATCTCGGCTTCACGCGTCACCTTGGCATAGAACGGGTCCTTGCTCATGTGATAGAACGTGTACGCATTGAGCGAACAACATAACGACGTCCGCTGCGACGCCGCCCGTTCGGCAAGCTCCTCGACGGCGTCCTGTTTGCCTAAACAGAACAAACGCTCGGCCAGCACGCCACGCCCCCATGAAAAACGGCACGAACGCGCGGTATCCGCAGACGCTATGGCGGAATTCAGTAGAATGGTTGGGTTCGGTTCCCGTGTTTCCATGAGCGCAGTCAAACTCTATACCATCTTTGTGCCTGAAATCAAGGCACAACTCGAAGCCAAAGCCTTCGCGGCGCTCAAGGACATCCTAAACAACATCTCTTCCCTCGAACTCGCGGAAGGCTGGAAGGAATTCTCCAGCACGCAGCAAGTGCTCATCTTCAGGTTGCTACGCCCGCAAGAAGCAGTCTACGTCTTCGAGGAACTCGACCGTCAAGAACAAGAATTCCTGATGAGCAAGGCGTTTGGCGAACGCTTCGACGCGTCCTTGCACGCCTTGGCATCGGAAGGCTCCATCCGGTTCTTTCCGCCGATGCCGCTGAAATATTTCAAGGCGTTACAAGTACAGTTGCGTAAACAAAAGCTTCCCTCCTTCACCGCGCTCAAGGATATCTGGCCCGCAGATTCCGCCGGCGCGCTGATGAAACATGAATATTTCTGCGCGGACGCGACCTGGACGGTCAAAGAAGTCCTCAAACGTATCCAAGCCACTATGCATGTCTGGAACACGGGCGAACTCTATTCACTCTATGTCATCGACACGCAAGGATGCCTGTTGGGCGTGCTCTCATTGCGCACGCTCATCGCAGCGCCCCCCGACATCAAGGTCACCGCGATCATGTGGCCGGTGGGTTTGATCAAGGTCCGTCCCGAGACCGACCAGGAAGAAGTGACGAAACTCTTCCGTAGATATGACTTGATGAGCCTGCCCGTGGTCAATGAAAGCAACAAGCTCTTAGGCACTATCGTCGTCGACGACATCTTAGACGTCATGCACAAGGAAGCCACGGAAGATATCGCGCTGATGGCCGGTACCCAAGCCGCGGAAATAACCCGCGCGCGCATCCGAGACGTCATCTTCTTGCGTATGCCCTGGCTCATCATCACCTGCGCGGGACAATTCTTGGTAGCGCATACGATCAGACATTTCGAAGACACCCTGGCACGCTTCATCGCGCTGGCGAGCTTCATGCCTTTCATCGCGGCCATGGGCGGCAATGTCGGCACACAGTCATCAACCATCGCCGTGCGGGCATTCGCAACCGGTGAATGGGGACCGAAAGATTTCTCCCGTGTCATCTTCAGGGAATTAC
>JBBTGF010000453.1:0-7094 GCA_038041525.1 Elusimicrobiota bacterium
CCCGAATAAACCTTATCAGTTCTATGCCGCCAACAACGCCACGGCAACGACGTACGCGGCATGCGCCGCGAGGCGTACCAGTGGCGCGCAAGGTACGACGTCGGCACCATACAATGGCTGGGGGTATCAGATAAGCGCGGCAGGCGCGCCGTGTACGATCGGCGCCGCTCCGGCTCCCTCGGGGACGGGAGCTTGCGGTGTAGCTTCGTGTCCGTGATTTTATAGCTTGAAAGCAATAGCCTTCGCTAGAAAGTATCCACATCTGACCGCCATCGGAGCCTATGGCACGATCCTTTGCTTAGCTTGGCCTGGAGCAGTTTTTTTCGGAAAATCCATCGAGCCTGCGCTTTTAGTGCCTGTGGGGGTCGCGGCCGGCGGACCTTTGGCGGGGGCAGTCAGAAAGCCCGCCAATATTTTCAATATTGACTTGGCTACACCCGGGTTGATGGAATCGCCATCAGCGAGGATGATCGGTGACCACTATAAGAAGGGCTGGCTGCCGCTCTGGAACCCTTACAATGCGACCGGTTCGCCTTTGGCCGCTGAATATTCGACCGCGGCGCTTTTTCCCTATCAGGTACTCAAGAATATCGCCCCTTGGTGGTTGAAGGATTATTTTTTCCTAGGCAGGGCCTGGTTCGCCGCTGTATTCACATTCTTGTTCTTGCTGCGACTCGGCATATCCCGTAGAGCCGCGTTTTTGGGAGGCGCGTTCTACATGCTTTCCGGGACATTCACGGTATTCTTGAGTCTTGAGCAGATGGCTAATTGTGCGATGGTTCTGCCGTTTTTGTTATGGACTTGCGAGCTTTCCAGCGCGCAACGCTCGGCCCGCACATTTGTTCTTAATACTATTGCCATCGCTTGCTTGCTAGTGGCCGGTCAACCGGAAGTGGCGCTATATTGTTTGCTATTGGGCGCACTGTTCTTTTTTACCCGTGCGGGTCTTTCCGTCGTATCGCTCGCCAGATTCTCGGGTTCCTTTCTCTTAGGTTTTCTACTGGCATGTCCTTTATTGATACCGTTTTTGGAGTATTCAGTCGTAGGTTATCATGGACATGCGATAGGAGGCTTGCAGTATGGCACCATGGCTATCACTAAGGCGATCCATTTTTTTGGAGCTATTTTCCCTAAATATTTTCAATTCCCTAATCTTGTCGGAAACACCCCGGTCAATGGCATCTGGGACGCCGTTGGCGGATATTGCGGCTCGGTGGTTTTCGCTTTATTATGCAGTGGTTTTTTATTGGGCACATCAGGGCGTGCGGCGCTGCCAGTCAAGCAAGATAGAGTTTATGTATTGTTCGTCGCTTATGCACTGTTTGTGTTCCTTAAAAATATGGGCATTTTTCCTTTCGTCCTGCTCGGCCGCTTGCCCTTGTTCGATATCTCTTGGAGCTGTAGATGGGCCGGCCCGTCTTGGGTTTTTGCCGCAGCTTGCGCCGCTGCGTTGGGGTATGAGCGAATCCGCTTGACGCAGGCTGCCTGGACCCTGCGGTGCCGAGCTTTGATAAGAAATTATGCCGTCAAGGCGTTACTGTTGGCGTTTGGCATGTGCGGATTGGCCATATTGGCTGACTTGCAGATGCTTGCACATGTCAATAATGCTTGCGATATGCCCTATTGGGGCGGATTGGCGTATGCGGCAAGCTTCTTCGGCAATGACCATCCGCAGATGTTGGCCAATGCGGCATCGTCATTGAGCATCTTTGCATTGGGACTGTTGACGGTAGGATATTTTTTATACACAGGCGATGGGGTGCCTCTCATTCTGACTGCAGTGTTGGAGCTCGTCGGATGTATCGGGCGCGCTTACGACGTCTCGGCGCAAGCCAATGAGACGGTCGCCTGGGTCATCGGCATCTTCGCCATCCTTTATTATCTGAAGTACAGCAAGAAATGGGGGTTGGTGTTCTCGCTAGCACCCTATCTATATTTGGCGGGATTCGACTTGGTATCAGCTACCGGACTGCCCAAGCGTGTGGATGCATTCCGCCCAACGCCGTATGTAGGTTTTCTCAAGCAGCATCTTAAAGACGAGCGCACGTTCGGTTATCATAATATCATGGCCCCCGGGACGCCGCAGGCTTTAGGCATCAGCGACTTGCGCTACGCCAATGCTTTCATGGTCAAAGAGTTCGTTTCTTTCAGACATACGTTTTTGAGTCAGAGCGCTTCGATCCTTAAGGGGCCTACCTGTCTGCTATGGTTCACTGGCAGTCTTTCGATCTTCAATGAAGATACGTTTGCGAATAAGAAATTCTTCATTACGGAGATAGCAAAATTATTACCTTATTACTCATTTCTTGCCGTCAAGTATTTCATCATGCCGAATGATTTCAAAGGGGTTAAATCCCGCAAGGAGCTCAAGCAAGTCTATGCCGATGATGCCATCATCTTTGAGAATACTGCGGCGTTCCCGCGTTCGTTCATTCTGCATGATGTCGAGTGTGCGGCTGTGGGAAACGCTTTTTGGCATATGCGGCGTAAGGGCTTTGATTTGACGCGTACGGCGGTGGTGGAGGATGCTGCTTTGCCATCAGCGATGGATAGCAAACTGGCGCTGACGCCGACAACGATCGAGCTTTATGAACCCAACAAGGTCGTCATCAATGCGCATGCCGACAAGCCGGGAGTCCTGGTGTTGACCGATAGTTTTTACCCGGGTTGGAAGGCGTGGGTGGATGGCGTGGAATCCGAGATCGTCCGGGTCAATGGCTTGGTCAGAGGGGTCTATCTGACCGAAGGTCGACATGAAGTCGTTTTCAAATATCAACCTTGGACATTCAGGCTCGGTTTGTGCGCCGCCTTGGTCTCTATCATAGGCATGTCTGTGTTCATCTTCAGCGCGCAGTTGCGGCGGACGTCATAAAACCGCAAATGCTAACATCGGTTGTGCGATCGTTTATGACGCCGGTTGAGAATAAAGTCAGGCTCTCGGTCGTCCTGATCTCGGCTCTGATGCTGGCTTTGCAATTGCTTGAGACCAGGATCCTTTCCGTTGTTTTTTGGCAGCATCTCGTCTATTTCGTCATCACCATGGCGCTCTTGGGTATGGTCGCGGCGGGGACGGCGCTTGCTACGTGTCCCGCCCTGCGGCGTCTCGACGCGTGGACGTTGCAGCGTGTGTCGCTGGCCGGTTTTTCGCTCTCCGCCGTGGGGGGCATGGCTGCGGTCGGGTATCTTGCCAGGAGCCTCGACACGTTCGCGTTCTCTTTCGGTAACCTCGCCGATATCTTCAAGGTCACCGCGTCCTATCTCATCGTGATGGTCCCTTTTTTCTTTTTCGGTCTAAGTGTGAGTTCGGCGTTCATGCATTACAAAGACAAGGCCGGATCGTTCTATCTTTGCAACCTGGTCGGTACCGCAGCGGGTTGTTTTGTATTCCTGGCGTTATTGAGGCCTCTGGGGGCCCCGGGCCTGTTGATGTTGCTGGCGATCATGGCGCTATTGCCTGAATTCTTCCTTGCTGGACACGGTCAGACTCTGAAGGCTTGCGGTGGCGCCGGTATAGCCATCCTGTTCTTTTTTACCGGCAAGTTCCTGCATTTTTCTCCGGAGCGCAACAAGCAGTTTTGGACGTATTTCTCGTATCCACGAGTCGAGCATACGGAATGGAACGCGGTCTCGCGTATCGACGTAGTGTCGGACGCCGGGTTCCCCGTCGCGGGCCAGGTGAAACACATCCTTATCGATGGCGATGCCCAGGCTCCTATCTACCCGCTCAAGCTTGCCGATCTGGACCCGGCGCAACCGGCGACGACCCCTCGGAATTTTCCGTTCATGTTGAGTCCGGGCCCCGTCGAACGGGCGCTCGTCATCGGCGCCGGGGGCGGGGGGGAAGTAGTCACGGCCTATTGGAGACAGGCTAAGCATATCGATGCCGTGGAGATCAACCCGGGTACATTCAGGGTCATTAAAGATTATTTCGCCGATGCGCTGGACGGACTTTTCTCCAAACCCAGCGTTCATCTGCATCTTGAGGACGGCCGTAGTTTCGTGCGCAGGAGTGCGCTCAAGTACGGCGTGATCCTGATCCATGCCGTTGACAGTTTGACCGCCGCGGCCGCCGGCGCTTACGTCATGTCTGAAAGCTATCTTTATACGCTGGAGGCGTTCACGGATTATATCCGCCATTTGGATGGCCCCGGAATACTGCAGGTTTCCCGTTGGCACTATCCGCAGATGCCCAGAGAGACCCTGCGCGCTTTCATCACCGCTTATGAGGCATTGGCGGGCGTTGGGATACGCGATCCATCGGCACAGTTGATGGTGATTGCGCAGACTGGACCGGGGCCGTTAGCGCATCTGCTCGTCGCCAAGGAGCCTTTCGATGCGGCGCGCGCTGAACCGTTGCTGGCCGTTATCGGCAAGACTGATGCGTATGAGATCCTTTATGATCCGCGCGTGGGGTCTGTGGGCGACCCAGCGAACCCATTCTACCGCTACGTTTCGGTGCGGGCCCAGGGTAGGGTTGATGCTTACCATCGAGACTATCCTTTCAATGTGCGGCCCGTCACTGACGACAAGCCTTTCTTCTTCCTTTATGGACGTCTGCGTCATCTCTGGTCGCCGGTCAAAGATGATTCCGTGTATTTCAACTCGATCATGGGTCGCTGGCCTTTCGCCATGCTGGCATCGCTGGTGTTGACAACTGGGGTGTTGAGTGTTTTGTTGATGGGTTGGCCGTTGATAAGATTGCGCACGGATGAGACGGGTTTGCGCGAACAGTGGCCCTTGGTCGCCCTGTTCGCTTGTTTGGGGATCGGATTCATGTCGCTGGAGATGTTCTATATCCAGAAGAGCGTTTTACTCTTGGGTCATCCGGTCTATGCCATGGCATGGACGATACCGTTATTACTTGTCGGCGCGGGCGTTGGCAGTCATTGCGTCGATAGGGCTTATGCGGGCTCCAAGGGGACCCTTGGAGCCCTTGCTGTATGGGTCGTGTCGATGTCGGTGATGCTGGCCATACCCTGGACCTCGAACATCTTGTTGATGTTGCCGTTGGCAGCCAAATTCATCGTATTGTCCGCGATCATCCTGCCCGCCGGGATATTGCTGGGGATGCCGTTCCCTTATGCGCTCAAGAACAACACCAGCGTCGCGTTCGTGCCTGTCGCATGGGCGATCAATGGCGGTTTTTCCGTGCTTGCTAGTGTCGGCAGTGTCGTCGTAGCTATATTCGCGGGTTATGCGGCACTATTGGCCGTTTCCTTTGCCGTTTATTGCGTTGCCTGTTACCTGCTTGTTCACAGGCTCAAAGCTGCCTATGTTTCGACCCGTAAAACTGGCATGATAGCTGCGTGAAAAATATCGCCAGCGGCGGGTTTTGGGCGACGTTTTTTACTTTTTGCGTCATCTTGGCTGCGTTCGTTTCTTTTCTGCATCCGATATTCAATCCCGACCTGTTCTGGCATTTGACGTCGGCGCGTGAGGCGCAGGCCTTGGGACAGTTGTTGTTAAGCGAAGAGATCTTCAGTTTCACCAGGAAGGGAGCGTATTGGGTCAATTATGAATGGCTGTTCCAGACCATCGTACTCAAGGTCTTTGACTGGGGGGATTTCCGCGCTTTAGTGTATTTGCAGGGTTTCTTGCTGGCTGGCGCGCTCATCTTGCTCGACCGTTACGTGTTTGTGACCATCTTGCGTGGGCGTAGCGGTATATGGGGAATGCTGGCGCGAGTGGCCAACGTCGCTTTAGCCGGGATATTCCTGTCGGCGCGCGGGTCGCTGCAGCCCGAGCTTTTTAGCTTTATCTTTTTGATCTTATTTTTTTTCCTGCGTGATAGTTGGTCGAGACGGCCGCGCGCGCTCGACGTCTGGCATATCGTCTTGACCTTGGCTCTTTTTGGGTCGTGGGCGAACATCCACGGCGGGTTTGTCTTTGCTATCGGGTTGACCGGACTTGAGATCATCGCTTTGGGCATCGAACGCTCGCGCGCTCCCGACCAGGCGTTCATGCGAAGGGCGCGTATCGCGGTGGCCTTGTGTTTCATGGCATTCATCGGTACTTTGGCCAACCCTTACGGTATCGGACTCTATAGAGTCATCCTGGCGCACGCCAAAGACGCTTCCATCATCTCCGGCGTCATCGAAGAATGGAAGCCGTCGCAACTTTACGATCCGGGGACATGGATCTTTTGGGGGGTGTTCATCCTGACGCTGGCGCTTTTAGTCTACCAGGCGCGCCGGAACCGGCGTCTGAACGTGTTCGATATCTTGGTAGTGACCGCGTTTGGTATGTTCGCTTCCGGGCACGTGCGCAATGTCGGCTTGTTCGGAGTGGTCTGCTTGCCGGTTTTTTGGAGACATCTCATGAGCCCGCTGGGGAGTGATTTTAAAAAAGTCGTCGTTATCTTGACTATCGCCGGTTTGCTCGTCGCTTCGGGCTATCTGGGCGTGCTTGCGGCCACCAGCGGCGGACGTATCTACCACATGAAGGGCATACCCAAGGACTATGTGGCGGGTGGGAACTTCCCGGCGTTCGCTTTGAATTTCATCGAACGCGAGCCGCGGTTGCTCAAGCTTAAAGCCCTGGTCGACTGGGGATGGGCCGGGTTCGCCGAGTGGCGCTTGTATCGCAAGGGTTTGCGGGTCTATTTCGACGGCCGTTATCTTTTCCATGACTTGCTCCATGAGTTGCAGCACGCGGCGGCCGAGCCCAAAGAGTGGGGGCGCATCGTCAAAGCCTCCGGCGTCGAGATGTTACTCATTCACTATACGGATGAGTATAAACCGGTAAACGTAGTAGAAGGGGGCGCTCAAATCATGCGTAACTGGCACGGGGTTGCCATCGACCCCGAGCAGTGGGCGCTCATCTGGTGGGATGAGAATGCGTTGCTATTTGTCGACAGGGAGAAGGTTGACGCGCCTTGGCTGGCTGCTCGTGAGTATAAGATCCCTATCCCGTATGACCCCTATTTGGTCGAGTATTACGTGAAAGAGGGCGTACTCAAGCCCGAGGCTATATTAAAGGAAGTCTCACGCAACGCGCAAGAAGCCGGTTGGAACCGCCGCAATAAAGCGCTTTTTGCGATAGCCCTGCGTTGGGCGCAGCATTTTCTAATCCAAGAATGAGCCTGAAAGCTCCCG
>JBBTGF010000454.1:0-1689 GCA_038041525.1 Elusimicrobiota bacterium
GTCTATCTAAACCGCTTGCGCAAACGCTGGCGTTTGGAAGCGGACCCGACGGTACAGTTCGCTCTGGGCTTTTGGAAGAAACGTATCCTCTATAAAGACCTCAAGATCGATTCGCCGTTCAACACCTACAAATATTTCGGCCTGCCGCCGGGACCTATCTGCAGCCCGGGTCTCGCGTCATTGACCGCCGCCCTGCTGGCGCAACAGACCGACGCCATGTATTTCATCTCTAACGGCGACGGCACACACTCGTTCTTCAAGACCCTGATGGAACACAACAAGAAGAAAGTCGCGCGCCGGTCGCAAGACAGGAAAAATGATGCGAAAACGTTCCGCTAAGACTATCCTCTCAGTCCTCACATGTCTATCGCTGGGACAATGGTCGCACGCAGAGCGCGACGCGCGCTTGAGCCATGCCACCGGCAAGGTCTCCATCATCTCGGCCGATGGGACGGCTACCATTGTCGACCCCAAAGATGTTCCCTTGCCGTTACAGGTCGGCGAAACGGTAGCCACCGACGCGCCCGGCTCAGCGACCATCCAGCTCGATGCCGAAAATACAGTCGAACTCGACGCCAAATCACGCCTGGAGATCAAAGACCTCGACTCAGCCTGGACTAAATTGTCGCTACCTTTCGGACGAATCTTCGCCAAAATAGAAGAAAAACTGCGCGCTAAAGACAGGCGTATGAACGTGATCACGCGCACCGCGGTATTGGCGGTCCGCGGCACCGAATTCGCCGTCGAAGCTTCTGACGATGACGCGGACCCAGGCGGTCTAGGTGTCTTCGAAGGCAAAGTAGAGACGGAATTCACCGCGCTCGGCGTAACCACGCCAGTCGAGGTATCCGCCGACCAGGAAGTGGTCTTTGCCCGCTCCGGGCCCCTGCCACGCCCCAGAGCGATCGAACGCTTCGCGCTAGCCCGTCAACGCATGGTCATGTTACGCAAAAGACATAGCAAACTCAGAAAAGCCTGGAAACAGCTATCTTCCAGACGCCGCAACCAGATCAGACAACGGATGCGAAGCCGTCGGCAAGGCAGGCGCTAAGTCAGACGACGCGCAAAAACCTATCCTTGAGCGCCGACATCATGGCTTCGCAGCGCGCGCCCATCTCGAAACGCGCCTTCTCATCCCTGATCGTCTCAAGATGCACCATGGCGTTCTCATGCATCCCCAGACATGCGCCAAAAAGGATATGCATAGCGATCTTATAATCGCTCGCCAACTTCGGATGGATAGCCTCCATGCGACCACCGAGCGTGTTCAAGGCTTCGATGCCTAGACCCAGCGCATCGGTCGGAACGCGGCCTGCGCGCTCGAACGCCTTGTCGATGGCCGTCTGGCGGTATTCGTCCTGACGCGGCAGGCCGAAAGAGCGCAAGACCTCCTCGTGTGCTGCGGCATTCTCCAGGCTCGACTTAAGGAACCTGTCTAAATACACCACAGCATCGGATAAGACATCGTCATAAGGCGACACGCCTTGCGCCAAGTCGCTCTGTTTAAGCGCCTTATCCTTCGCCAGCGTCGCGATCACGGATGCCAGCATTTCGGGTTTGTCGAGCGCTCGCGCGTCCTTATGCCCATGCCGCTTCAACCCTTCGATCAGCGCATCGCGGCTCGCCCCTTCGATCGGCTGCTCGCCCGCCGCATAGACATCGGTCACGATCACCGTGTCGGCCTCGTTG
>JBBTGF010000454.1:1699-9049 GCA_038041525.1 Elusimicrobiota bacterium
CCGCCATGGATGTGGCGGCTGTGCCGCCAGAAGGGACCGCCACCGGGGATGCGACAGCCTTGCAATAACCTTCGATCGTCTGCGCCCAGGGCTGGATGACCACACCCGCGTCTCCTTTGAGGAAATGCTCGAAAATCTTGACCTCGAAGACCTTCTTGAGCGGATCGAAACCGTAGGTTTTAAGCGTAGTATCGAGCAGCGCGCCAAGTGCGCGGGCAGGGAACAATCCGACGATCTCCCCACGCTTGACTTGACAACCCCTCCCCACAGCTTCGCTGGCGATGACGTTAAAGACGCTCTGCACATCATGATGGCGCGTGATATCGATGACTGTGGAGACCTGCACGAGCGAACGGCTCTCTAGGTCGACTGCGATGGCGCGCACTCCGGGCATGCCACCCGACGATCCCCTGACCGCACGGGCGATACTGTGGGCCATCTGCATATCACGACTGTCAAGGTCGACGTTAAGGTTAACAATGTGATCTCTAGCGCCGACTGCCACGGCGCCCGCGGTCGGGTGGCAAAGGCTCGGACCAAAATCGGGCTTCCGTAAGGGATCGGTGGCTATCTCACGAGACAACCCCTCGAAACCCCCGCGGCGTATGAACGAAAGGTCGCGTCGGCCGGCATCGACGGCCGCCTCGCCATAAAGATAAGCGGGGACGCCATATTTTTCAGCGAGATGGCGAGCAGTCCGACCGGCTAAGTCGATGCATTCCGCCATGGTGACACCGGCCAATGGGACATAAGCGATGACGTCGACGGCCCCGATGCGCGGGTGACCACCACGATGGCGCTTTAAATCGATACGCTCGATAGCCACCCTTGAACCGGCCAAAGCCGCTTCCATGACATGCTGGGGCTGACCGATAAAAGTGATGACGCTACGATGATGGTCGGGGTCGCTGTGCGTATCAATGACGCTGACGGCGGGCTTGCCGACGATAGCCTCTTTGATCGCATCGATGACCACCGAGTCGCGGCCTTCGCTGAAATTCGGGATACAGGCAACCAGATGCACGCTTGCGAGAGTCCTAGAGACCGAGCCTTTCTATCCATTCTTGGGGATGCTTGTAGCTATCAAAGAGATGATCGGGCTTGCTGGCGACGAGCTCTTCACGTGCGACAACGCCGGAATCGATGACTGCGGTCACAAATCCGCACGACTTGCCCGCAGAGACGTCCAATGGCGTGTCTCCGATGACATAGACCCCGCCCTTGAAAGTGGTCTTATAATGCCGCGCCGCCTGGCACGCCGCCTTGCGCAACAAAGTCGGCCGATGCGAAGAATCATCGGCAAAGCCGCCGACCGGAAAAAAACGATTGAGCCTGGCGCGCGACAACTTGATACGCGCACCCGCCTCGACGTTACCCGTACCCAACGCCAGATAGACCCCTTCACGCCGACAAAGGGCTTTGAGCAACCCTTCGATGCCTTCGATCATCCTATAGCCCTCGCTGGTACGCACGATGGACTTAAGCATCCTCTCGTAAGCAGTAAAGAATTCCTTGCTCTCGGCAGTAGTCGGCTCACGTTTCAGATTGACCAGGAACGCCTCCTTTAAGATGTTCGGGTCGGTCTTACCACGGCCATCGACACATCGCATCGCGTCCTCGATACCATGGAATTTTTTAAAAAGCCGCCGCCATGCCTCGAAACCCGCGCCGCCGGACAAGATAAGCGTACCGTCAAGGTCGAAAAGCAGTAGTTTGGCGGCGGTTTTCATATCGTTCCTCTATTTTAGCGATTTTACAGTCATGTCATAGCGCAGAGGGCCTTATCATGATAGGAATATGATGAGGACTCCTATGGCCGACCACATGCGCACGCGCATACTTTCCATACTTGCTGAAACCGATATGTTCAAGGCGTTGCCGATCGAAGTCCTCGAAAAAGTGGCTTTGAAGATCAAACGTCTCCTTCTGGATAAAGGCCATATCCTCTATCACAAGAACGACACCGCCGACGCGCTCTACATCATCGCTAGCGGCCAGATCGGTCTATACCCGACAGACCCGTCTACGAGACAAGCCCCCATGGCGGTCCTCGGTCATTCGCAAATCCTAGGAGAACTCTCGATCCTGACCAACGAACCCAGGCATGTGACCGCGCGATTGGAAGCGACCAGCGAACTGCTCTCTTTGAGCAAAGATGACTTCAACGAGCTGTTACGCAACAATCCCATCATGGGCATGCATCTCTCAACGACCCTCTCCGAAAGACTCGCGTCGACCACGCGCGAAGCGCACGCCGGCTTGGCCGCGGCCAAGAAGACCGGATCGAAGATCTTCCTATTCATCAACCTCCTCGATGAGTCTCACAGCATGCTGTTTTATCCGAACCTTGCCATCGCGCTCTTGGAACAGACCAGGAAAAAGACGGCGCTCATCGATCTAAGCCGCGGTCACCGGCCGCATATATCACGGACCTTGGGCATCGAAAAGGAATCCATCGGCGCTCGGGCAGCCATCGGTTTAAGCGCCAGCGAACTCATCGAGCGCATCCGCTCGACGCATCCCTCCGGCCTCGACCTGCTGACCCTGCCGGCGGAACTCTTAGCCGGCACTCGCGACAAAACTAAGACCATCGCCACGTTAAACCACCTACGCGTCCTCTATGAATACTGCATCATCTGTGCGACACCCTTAAGATGGGACAGCCTGCAGCCCCTGCTCAAGGAAGCCGATGAAACGTTCCTCGTCGCCACGGACAAAGCGACAATCGAGACCCAAGTTTACTCGAAGATCGGACTCATTAAGACCGATAAGAACCCTTGGGCGCCTTCGCGTGAGGTCATCCTGCAGGATGACGGCAAAGACTCATTCGTCGGCCATAGCGACATCCGGATCGGCTGGTCAAAGAACATCTCACGCTCGCTGGATAAGTCGGCAAGTCCATTCTCGGCGTTAGCAAGCACCAAGACTCAAAGGTCGATCGAGCGGCTGGCTCGTATATTAGGTGACATCAAACTCGGCATCGCATTAGGCTCCGGCGGCGCGCGCGGTTACACCATTGTAGGCATCCTAAAGATACTGGAACGTGAGCACATCTATCCCGACATCATATCGGGGACCTCTATCGGAGCCATCATCGGCGCGCTCTATGCCAAAGGCATGACGATCGATGAGATCTTGGGCATCGGTGCGACCATCGATAAAAACTGGGTGCGTGACATCCTGTTCTGGGACTTGACGCTGCCTAAAGACGGCGGGTTCTTAAGCGGCCGCAAACTACAACGGTTCTTCAAATCACTCTTCGATGACCTGGAATTCAAGGACCTGGAACTACCCTTCGCCTGCATCGCCACGGATATCAAGACCGGGGAGGAAGTCACTTTCAATGACGGCCGCGTCTTAGACGCGGTACGTGCCAGCGTCTCGATTCCCATCATCTGGAAGCCATACCTATACAGGGGACGCTATCTTGTCGACGGCGGTCTGGTCAATCCCGTGCCGACATCGACTTTGCTTAGCATGGGAGCAGATACGATATTAAGCGTAAGCCTCACCAGTTCTCCGGCGCTACGTAAATTCATGATGGCTGGCAAACCGCAGACAACCGCGACGCCAGGTATGCTGCCGGTGTTCTTCCATATGATATCGACAATGATGCATGAAGTCGCAGTGAATAAAGCGCAGATCGCGCAGGTGACGGTAGCCCCGAGGATCACGGACTACAATTGGACGGACTTCGACAAGGTCGACGAACTGGTGGCTATCGGTGAGACGGCGGCCGAAGAAGCGCTGCCGCAGATAAAATCTATCCTTCCCTATTTCAGCAACTACTGCACGACAAAACTGCGCCACTGACCACGCCGACATTTGCAATTATCGTTGATTCCGTCGCCGTCATTGCCGCGCAGGCGGCAATCCAGTACTTGCGTATAATAGGAGGACAAAGTACTGGATTGCGGATACCTGCTTCGCAGGTTCCGGATCAGCGCCTCCGGCGCAACAAGTGTCGCTGTCTCCGGCAGCGACCGCAATGACGCAAACCGAAGGTCAGGGTTTTTTAAGGACTTTGGGATTGGGTTTGGGCGCTGCGACCGTGAAATATAACCGTCTTAAAGCTTTCTCGTCCTTGGGCTTGGGCGGCTCACAGATAAGCACTCCGTCATTATTCGGATAACATGCCATCAGACGCGAATTCCCGGATATCGACCCGGCCTTCGCGGCAACAACCTGATCCTTAGACCCAACACGTAACGCGATCTGCTTATCCTTGGCCTTGGATGCGTCGACACGACCCATCAACTCGACCATCGCTTCGGAGGCCTTCGGCGAACTGGCGGGGATCGCCTGCGGCGTCTGCCCCCAGGAATACATCGACATGGCCACCAAGAATCCGACAATAATCATAGTCTTAAATAACATCTCACTTGCCGACTGCTCTCTCATAACGACCTCCTGACGCTAAATCGTCACCACTTACGACCCGGACCACCGAGCCGCTTTTCTAACTCGAAATAAGGATCACCTCTCCTGCCCTCGTTCCATTTACGTTCGTCCTGCTGTCGGGTCTCGCGCATCTCGTCAAGCCGTCTCATCTGCGCTGATTTGTTCATCCAACCGCCATCAGCGAAGTCGGCTAAAGTATCCATCAAACGGACCATCGACGCGCTGCTCATGGCTCCCGCAACGGACGCCTGTTTGACGCCGGATTCCGCGACCCAGGGACCCAATGTCGCAAACTCACTACCCATGACGGTCCCGGAGAGAGTCTCGGTCAATGACGCAGATGTCTGCTTGGGATCCTTAGCCGCACGATGCAAACCCAGTCCGCTGAACGGATAAAAACCGCCGTTGTGGGACCTGGAGAACTCCTGGTGTGCATACCGGCCAAAAGAAACCTTGGCATCATGCCCCTCTATCTTACGCAGGTGCCAATAGGCTTTATTTGAACTTGCCCTCGCCTTGGCGACCAACTGATCGATCTGTGTCAAGCGCGCGCGCAACTCACTTTCGCCTAAGGCCGGCTTGCGCGTGGCGCAACTATCCCGACGCTTGGTCTCCGGATCGGCGGCCCAAGGGCAATTCTTATACGTCGTCTCCACGACTTCTTGTGAGAGTATTTTGACGTAAGAAAGGTTCTGCCAAGCCTCCGCGGCCGCCTCGGCTAGCATCTGGATGTAATAGTCCTTGCTAGTGCACGATTCTTTGCATTCCTGCGCGAAGCTCACGCCTGTCGCCAATAGCATGGTAGCGATACTCATCGACACGATCGTTTTGTTGTTCATATGTTTTCCTCCGCCGCCCCATGCGGCTAGTGAAAGGATGTCAGATATACAAGAGAGGAAATAGGGTCTTTAGGGGTAATAAATACATAGTCCTAAGGCCTATATGGTTATAGGACTAAAGACCTATCTCAAAAAATATGGCCTTATGCCTTTCCGATGCGCATCTACACGCAAGCATAGTTGCCATCTCGATCATCACCCAGGAATCAGATCGCCTCCAATTGACATACGTATGCTTCTATGCTAAATTTAAACATGATGCGCACAACGATCTTTCTTCCCGAAGAAGTCCATCAAGGCTTAAAACACCTCGCCATCGAACAAGATTGCTCTATGGCTGACCTATTAAGATGGGCCGTGGAAAGGATGTATCAAGAAGACCTCAAAGACATCCGCGATGCCCGGCAGGCATGGAATCAGCACCGCAAAAATCCTCAGAAAGCGACCCCCGCCCGCGATTACTTCGCGACCCGCTCGAAAAAGACGCCGTAGACACAGATGCCCTACGGCGTAACCATATCCGCCCGCGCGACGCGCGACCTTGACCGTATCAATGGCGCGGATTTAACACGATTAAAAACGGGGATATGCGCACTCATTTCAAACCCGCGCCCCATGGGCGTCAAAAAACTGACAGGGATCCTCCATCGGATACGCATCGGGGACTGGCGTATCCTTTACGCCATCCAAGACAAAAAAAAAGTAGTCACTATCCTACGCGTCCTACGCCGTTCGGAAAGAACGTATAAAAATCTTTGATCATCACTCATCTAAGCGCTTAGAAACGTCGCGACCTTTTTTGTACCCTTCGTGAAATCCAATCAGCCTGGAAATCTTTTTGCTATCACTATTCTCGAAAAGACGCGGCCAAGCTCTTAGCAAAGAAATCAAATAATATCCGAACAGTACTAATGCGACAGCAAAAATCAACAAAAAAATATCAACTAACCAATCTGCCCAATCCAACTGCATCCTCCTGACCTTCCAATAATCGTACAGCAAACTATAAAGCGGCTAAAGGCTAACCTAGAACACATCGTAATTGGATCAGAGATCAGAATACCAAACAGGATATGGATTCCGGATATCTGCTTCGCAGGTTCCAGATCAGCGCCTCTGGCGCAACAGGTGTCGCTGTCTCCGACAGCGACCGGAATGACAATTCGGTTGAGCCTATGCCAGGCGGCCGTAGTAATCTGCGCAGGTGATGATGCCTTTTTGGAAGTTATCTAGGTCGAGCCACTCGTTGGGGGCGTGCGCATTCTCACCGGGAAGGCCGAAACCCATGAGTACGACGGGGGTCTTGGGGTAATAGCGCTTGAATATCTCGGGAGCGAAGATAGACCCCCCGCACCGGGCGAAAACAGGCTCGACGCCAAAGGCCGCCTTCAAGGCCTCACCAGCGCAACGGAACGCCGGCTGCTCGACGTCTTCGATGAACGCGGGTCCGCCCCCGGGGATCTCCTGGACGCTGACACGCACGCCTTTGGGAGCCGAACGGCGCACGTGATCCGTGAACATCTTGGCGACCCGCGCGGGGTCCTGGCCCGGGACTAAACGCATTGAAACTTTAGCCATCGCATTCTGCGGGATGATGGTTTTAGAACCCGGGCCCTGAAAACCGCCGGAGAGTCCATGCACCTCGAACGTCGGGCGCGCCCAGACGCGCTCAACTAAACCCAAGCCCTTCTCGCCGCCCAATGCCGGCACGCCCGCCACTTGTTCGATCTCGCCGCCCAACGACTTGACCATGGAGAACCAGCGCTTTTCCTTGGCGGTCAGCGCCGCGACGCCAGAATAAAAACCGGGGATGGCGACTCTGCCGCGCTCATCCACCATGCCGGAAAGCACCTTGGCTAACGCCAATAGCGGATTGACCACAGCCCCGCCAAAACTACCGGAATGCAGGTCCGTCTTAGGGCCCTCGGCGGATACCTCGAAATAAACCAGTCCGCGCGTCGCATACGCCACGGTCGGCAGCCCTTTACCCACCATCGAGGTATCGCTGATGACGGTAAACGTACTGGTAAGCCTGTCCCTGTTCTCCTTGACGATCGCTTCGAAATTCGGACTCCCGACCTCTTCTTCCCCTTCAATGATGAATTTGACG
>JBBTGF010000455.1:0-517 GCA_038041525.1 Elusimicrobiota bacterium
CGTTACCCGAAAAGTCTAAGTCAAGATGTCAGCATCAACAGCAATTTGAAAGTGTTCTCCTGGCTATCTCCAGCAATAAGCTTCGGTAGCAACATACAAGAGAACCATCGCGTCGAGAGCGCCACGATCACGGTCATCGGGGTCAGTTCGACGAGTTTCGCCGCCGGCAGGGGTGACTTAAAAAGCATCAATCGACAGGCGAACCTGTCCCTCTCGCAAAACCTGGATTTCGCGCAGGTCTTCCCTCGCGTCAAGCTGCTGCGATCGTTGAGTAATTCGCTCAATTACCGCACCACAGACGGTGACAGCTACGAGAACGTCATGCGTGATTTCACCGCGACCGACAAGCTCTGGGTACGCACGCCGCTGCTACCGACGAACCTCGGCGCCAGACGCACGAACCTGACGCTGCGCGACGCGCAAAGCATCAACACGCGATGGTCGCCGCTCTTGGGATATTTCCCGAACAGCCCCTGGGGGACGCTCTCCATCACCAACAACTATTCGAAGTCATTGG
>JBBTGF010000455.1:527-1674 GCA_038041525.1 Elusimicrobiota bacterium
GAGGCCACAGGCACGACGAGCCGATCCCTCTCGCTGACCATGCCGGACCTGATCCTATCGATGAACCAACTTGAACGCATCTTCGGCACCTACCGCTGGATGTCAAGCGCGTCACTCAACTCAAAATATAGCTTGCGCAAACGCTTGAACTACGAGGTCGACGAAAGCCGGGACATCAACCTAGGCGGCGACCTGCATTTTGTCATCAAACAGGTCTATGACATGACCTTGAGTTACGATGAGAGTAAAGGCACGACCAAAAACTTCGTCACACGGCTCACTACCCGGCAAGATAAACGCCAAAGCGGCTCGGCGGGCATGGGATTCAACTGGCGCATCTGGCGCGTCAACACTAAATTCGACTTCTCGCAGAGCCGCGGCTATGACGCGCTAGGCAGGATAAGCCAAGACTCAAAGGTCATGTCTCCGTCGATCGGACTGCGCGGTGACTTCAATCTGCCGGCAGGATTACGCTTGCCCTTCAGCGGCAAGCGCCTGACCTTCACCAACCGCGTCATCCTCTCCTCGTCACTGAAGCTCGACAGGCAGAGCTCGCAATTGAACGTCGAACAAACCAACACGGACAACTGGAATTGGAATTTAAACGGCGACTTCCAGATCGGACAAAACTTGCGCGCTTCGTTAGGCTCGTCGTTCCAATTGTTCAAGAACCGGGTGCTCAAAGACCAGGATTACTATATCTACGGTTTGAACACCCAGGTCATCTTCCAATTCTAAGCTCATGCTGTTCATCATGACAACAAAGCTTCGGATGCGACGATGTGGCGCAGACGCGTGAAAGACCATCAAGACACTACCATGAAAACCGTAGTCCGAAGCGTAGGACTTTAGGGTAATTTTCCATAGGTCCCCTGGTCCCGTTTTGTTAGGTCCATAGACCCTGGGATTGTTCTTGTGATTCCAGCAAACTATCAGTATTCATGGCTCGTAAGCTCCTGAGCGTCTGCTTATCCCTTTTGATATTGTGCAAATCTTTGCCTTTGCAGGCAGCATTTCAAACGCATACAATTTCTGATGCCGAACGCTCTTTAGCCATCGAAGAGGCTTTTTTTGACGGCAGCGAGATCCCGGTTGCGCCCAAGACCGCACCCTTCCATCTTGCTGATTCCTTTTACGATTATAAAGG
>JBBTGF010000456.1:0-3853 GCA_038041525.1 Elusimicrobiota bacterium
ACTTATCTTGGATTCAAGCTCACTACGCCTAGCCCCCGAAGCGCGGTCAAGCTCCCTGATAAGCCCTTCAAAGACCTCCTTGAGCTGCCCGATCTCCCTCTCGAATGACGATTTCTTATAGGAAGCGAGCGTCTCCACGGTCTCGATGCGGCTCTTAAGATATGCGATATGCTTATCGTGTTGGGCTTCTAATTTTTCAAGGTCATCCATAACGACTCCAACGCGCACCCGATCCCTTAGAACGGCGACTCCTCCTCACCAAGATGCTCGGAAGGCGTAACCGATCCCGCGTCAAATAGGTCTTCAGCGGCGATGCCGCTCATCCAATCCGCTTCCAGCGCCTCCAATGCTTCAGTGACGAAGCCAGCGGTTCCTGAATGCAACGACTTCGCCTCTGGCAAGAGTGGCGACGCTGATTTCTCCGGCACGATCTCACCGAAATGCCTGGTTATGCGCGACTGATAATCGGTCAACTCATGTCCCAGGGCTTTAAAACGACGCAACAATAACTCACGGTCACGCCCAAGCTGGCCCACCTCTTCCTGCAGGCTCCTGCTGTGCACATCCGCCTGGCGTAACAGCCGCCTGAAACCACCGATCTCCGCTTCCAACTCTTCGGCTTTAGCGGTCTTGATGCGTAATTGGTCCTCGAGCTCCTTGACTTGACCGGCTGTGCGCTCGGTCTGCTCCCGGGCCTTCTCGTCCGCCTGTGCCTGGCGTTCGGACAAGTACGTTTTAAAATCTTCGAGTTCCTTGTTCTTAGCGGCCAGATGCGTCTCCAACTCGGCGATATGCCGATTGCATTCGTTGACCTTGGCCTCCATCTCGCGATAAACTTCGCCTCCTTGATACCGATCAAGACTGTAACGCAAACGCTCGACTTCCCGTACGCGCGCTTCGATCTCTTTGTCCTTGATCTCGATCTGGCTCAAGAAATCGCGCTCGCGCCCGAGACTGTCTTCCCTGCGACCTTCCAGGCCCTTGACAGACTCTGTGCGCGACGCCAACTCCACTTTCATATCCCCATTACTCTTCTGCAGGGCGGCCGCCTCGGCGCGCATACGGTTGATCTCACTGACCGCTTCCCGCTGCCTGATCTCATGAGCCGCGACTTGTTGATGCAACCGCAATATCTCCTTATTACTCTGTGAATCCTCGACCGACTGCTTTTGCATCCCGGTGGCGATCTCAAGCTGCAGCCGGGCGATCTCCGCCTCCCGCTCATTGATGCGCTGCGCTTCTTTACGCATGCTCTCGACCAAAGACGCCTGCAACCGGGCGACTTCGGAACTCTTCTCATTGGCTTTCTTCTCCAATGATTCCTGCAACGTCTCCTGCGCCTTAAGGTCCTCTCGCAAGCGCTCGATCTGACGGTCTTTATCCAACAACAGACGCGAAAGATAATCTTTAGGCCCTTGGCCGACCGGCGTCTTATTAGCGCGCAAAGAAGCCAGATAGGTCGCCCAGCCTTTGGCAAGGTCTTCCTTGGAAGCCCCTCCCGTCTTTATCTTTCCTTGTAAGTCTTTGATATCCATAGAACCTCCGGCTTGCCTTACGCTTTTCCCACCTGCACCCGCATAGCATCGACCATCTGTTTGACCTCATCAGATGGATTGAGCTTGAGCACCTGCTCATAAGCCCGCAAAGCGTCATTGTAACGCCCGGCGCTATAATGGCAGGCGCCGATATATTGATATGCCTGCCAAAAATCAGGGTTCGTCTCTGCCGCTTTGGAGAACGCTTCCAAAGCCTCCTCCTGCCTGCCTTGCTCATAGAGCTGCTCACCTTGCGCATACCACTCATCTGCGGTCTCGGAGGCCTCATTGTGCTCTTCTTTATCGGTGATAACGGCGGGCTCTTCCTGGTCACCCTGGCGTAGACGCCACTGTTTCTGACGTTCTTTGGCCCGCATCTCGTCTTCATCGATACCTTCCAAAGCCTGGTTGGTCACGCGCTTGCGAAACGTGATCGTACCCTTCTCCTCAAGATGTTTGATGGTATCGACGATCTTCTGGCGCTCCCTGGAGATGACGTCATCAGGCACGTTGCTCAACAACTGCATCTCTTCCTTGACGATGTTAGCCGCGCCGCTGGAGATATTAGAAAGACACTTCTGCTCGATCTCGGGACTGACGTTAACGAGCGCCTTGGCGATATCCTCGGCTTTGACTTCCCGCAAGGCGATGGCGACGGCCTTATCCGGCATGCTGACGATATCCTCGAACAACACCAGGCGCTGGCGCACCTTGTCATAGACCTCCGGCTTCTCGTTCTTGAGATATTCCAAGATGCCCTCCGCCGTCTGCGGGCTGACGTCCTCTAAGGTCTTGACTAAAGGCTCGATGCCTCCGATGACGAAGTTGACCCGGTCGCGCATATCCTTTTCAATGGCCAGCACTTGTTCGAGCGTCAACTGCCTGATAGTCGCCGTCTCGATAGCTACCTTCGCCTGCCGATCCAAAGGCAGCGACTCTAAGACATCTTTCATCACCAGCTTCGCGTAGTCCGGCTTAAGATAACTGATCACTACAGCGATGATCCAAGGCTCCTCGTGCTTGAGCAGGTAGACCAGCCTTTTGACGTTCTCGTCATTGATGAAATTGAACAGCTCGAGTTTCATGGCCTCCTCCTGCGTCTTCTCTTCGCTCTCTTTATCGATCTCGCCTTCCAAGGAACCGAACGCCCCGCCACCCATCCCGCTGCCCGGTCCCCCAGCTTCAGGTCCCTTCGTCTCGGAATTCATTTCGATCTCGGCGCCCTCACGCTTCTCTAGACCCCTGATATATCCGCGCATGAACGAGCTGACCGGTCCGAACAGGAACATCAAAAACATCATCAACAGCATGGCGAAGATGATGGGGATATAGACGTCGGGATTGCGCATGTTCTCAACGGTCGTCGGTTTGAATTTAGTGGGCTTGAACACGATCTGCTCCGGACCCACCTTGAAGTGGCTCAATGCGTCGATGATGCGCTGGCTGACCACGCCGAGCGAGTCGGCGGATATCATGTCATCATGCAGGATGACGATCTCCATGCGTTTGACCACAGTCCTCTGCGTCACTTTGACCTGCTCGGCGCCCTTCTCTTGCTCGGAACTCTGCGTTTTGCCTTCGGCGGGGACCTGGCTCAAACTCTTAGGCTTAGGGATACCCGGCATCAAGAATTCAGCCTCATCGAACAGAGATGATTTCGTCTGCGCTTTACCCGCGCTGCCCGTCCCCTTCTGCGCGATCTTCTCCTTCGTGGTGATAACGTCAAGCTCGACGCTGACAAACACCATAGCCTTGCCCTGACCCAAGATCGGGTCGATGATGTCTGATTGGATCTTCTTTTCAAGTTCCTCGCGCAATTGACGTTCTTGCTCGAGCAAAGCCAGGTCCGGGACATCGACGCCCGAAGGCGATTCGCTATGTACAGGGGATATCCCTAACAACAGGATAAGAGACAGGCAAGCTGTTCTTTGGCTACCCATGGCGATACGATCACTCCCCTGAAAGTCTAATGCCAAAGCCGGGCGTTCTCAATGGTTATTTCTTGCTTTCGATGCTTTCTAAGAACGACCTGACCGTCTTATTTTCGGGGCTTAGTTCGATGACTCGTTTCCAAATGGCGATGGCCTTTTCTTTCTCATCGAGCATGAAGAATGCGCTGCCCAGGATCTCCAAGGCAGTCACATGATTAGGCTCAAGGTCGAGGATGTCCTGGGTCCGGCGGATGACCGAATCATAACTGCCGTCATGGAACGCCTTGCGCGCGTCGAAGACCTTTTGATCGACCCAAGTGAAGATCTGCGGACCCTCGATCTTGTTGGTCATCTCTTCGACGCCCGCATCCTTCTCGATCAAGTTCA
>JBBTGF010000457.1:0-2318 GCA_038041525.1 Elusimicrobiota bacterium
TGGAACTTGTTGAACGATTCTATGTTCATGACGGCATTACGGGAGTTGGCGCAAGAGGGTCAGATGCATCCGAAGTCGGCAGCGGCGCTTGACGCGGCGAGCGAACTTGCGCCACAGCGGGCTACTCGGAAGTTGTTGCTTCCAGCTATTCTGTTGACAGTCGCTTTCTGTATCGGCATGTACGCGCGCGGCATCTGGTTCTGGGCCGGGGTCGGGATGGCCGTTGCGGTGGAAATCTATCTGGTCTTGATTATATTTTTTGCAACCAGGAATCTGGTTGATTTCAACGCCGCGATCCCGGGAAATCTATATCCTGACTTTTCTTTTACATATCAGTCCGCTGATGAGATTCTGGCGCGATTCTTAGACGCTAAAGAAAAATATGAAGCGCTTGCGCTTAAGTCAAAACCGGTCAAAGCCCCGCGTGTGCGCGTTGAGACAATTCGTCAAGAACCTAAAGATGAGATCCTCATTGCAGCCGAACGCGAGGTGGATGAGGCTCTTTCAGGCCCGCAAACAAAGTTCCAGAGTCTTAACGCTTCACGCCGCGGCTCCGCGGCTTTGGCCGCCGTTGCCTTGAGCGCCGCGATCATTCCCGCCATGACCACCTTGGCGCACGGCGGAGGCTGGCTCTTGAGGCTGGGGGCGTTGGGTGTTTTGGGCATGGCTGCGGCTATGATGAGCGGGGGCGTTAATAAAACTGGACCGCCGGCGCTTGGCTTGAGCCAACGACCTGATGTGTTGAGCCTGCCCGCCCAGCTCTTACCTGAAAACGATCCTAATTGGGATAATTCAAAGACCGCCAAACTCGAAGCCTTGGCCGAAATCCTTGAACTGTATCCAGATTACCAGATTTATTTTCTCGCCAGGGACGCTGAATATCTGCACGATCTGGCAAGGGTCTTGCTTGAGGATAGCGCTGACGCGAAAAGGGTGCATGTTGTCAATGTTTCACGCGCCAACATGCGCGATGCCCATGTTTTGGATTACCTTAAACAAGAGGGACTGGATGCGCAAAAGCTGGCGCAGGGGCAAAAAGCGCTTTTTGTGGACACGGGTTTTAGCGGCACTATCAGCCGGGTTGTCGATGAGCAATTGCCCGCGGAGGCGAAGGGCAGGATCAAAACCAAACTTTTGGCATCCGGTGGCGAGCATCCTTCAACGCGGGTTTTTCTGCAAGCGCTCAACCCCGAGGCCAGCGTTTTATTGCCTGGCGCCATGCATGGTACGGTCAGCAATTATGAGCATACGCAAAAATATACCAGACGATCGAGTTTTTTTGAGTTGCTCGAGGGATTGTGGCGGCCCATGGAGCCCGCCGATCCCGAGAGGCGCGACGTTGGCGACCCCCGCACACCGCAGGATAAGGAAAAAGCCCTGGCCTTGATGCGCGATCTGCTTTATTTTGGACGCCAGGAGAGCGTCAAGCAGCGTTTTAACGCGCGCCGCGCCTTATGGCGGAGTCATGTCTCGATGCGCGACAAGGACGAGTCGATAAAAAGTTGGCGTGAATTCTTGGCACAAGGTGAACCGTTGGCCGAAGCGATGGCGCGCGATTTCGTGGAGTTCTCCCAGGTAGGCGGTGGCGGATTGGTTTTAAGTCTTGAGGACCTGGGATTGCCGGTCGTTGCCGGAGCGGTCAAATGGCAGTCGAACAAAGAACAATTGGTTTTAAAGCATCCCCAATGGAAGAGCATCATCGAAGATCCAGAAACGCATATTGCCGCATTGATAGATAAAGGGGACTGGCAGACTCTGGGCAACATCGTCGATGCGGTCGAAGACTCTTGGTTCATGAGGGATGTTTTCAATGTGATCCATAATCGAGGCCCAGGCTCGCCGCGATTGCTTGCCTTGGCCAAGGCGGTGATAAAGAAGGGCTGGGCTTTGGAATACATCATTCAAAAAGTACTGCACGAGAAATGGAGCGACCATCCTGAAGTGATCCGGGAGATCATGAAATTGGAAGGCAATGGTTTCAATGATCCAGCCGGGGATGTGGCCCGGTACGTCTTGAGTGAACCGCATTGGCATCGTAAGCACCCGCAGTTAGTTGCCGACCTGATCAAGACGAGCGCCTATGTCGATTCACTATTGGTGCAGGCTATGCCGGTCGAGTTTTGGGGCGAACATCCGGAAATGCTTAAGACCATCATCAAGAAGAACAGTAGTTACACATTCGAGAAGCTTATCTGGGAGATGTCTTATGTGAATGCCGGTCGATGGGCCGCTTTGCCAGGAGTCATAGACCTTTTATTGGAATATGAGCAGATCCACGGGTCGATAGCTAGCAGGTTATTGAGCGGGCGGGGTCATGT
>JBBTGF010000458.1:0-6280 GCA_038041525.1 Elusimicrobiota bacterium
CGAAGAATCTCTTGGATATCCCGACAGATCCTTCGCTTCGCTCAGGATGACAAAACGGCTCAGGATGACAAAACGGCTCAGGATGACAAAAGGGTTTAAGGTGACAAAAGGGTTTAGGAGGACGCTTAGAACGCCAATCGCATGGTGATGCGGTGGGTGACGCCTAGATCTGGCATCGGGGCGAGCGCGTAATCAAGTTGTGAACCGAGGAGCTTGAGACCGAAGCCGACTCCGGGAGTGTTGGGGGTCAGGTAGCCAAAGCGCCAGACCACGGGAGCCCAGAAATAGGAGCGGCTTAGGTTGAGGAGATTATATTCGATACCGGTGGCGAACTCCGGTTTGGCGTTATCGTCGTTTAAAGGCAGCCTTGCTTCCGTGGCAAAAGTCACGCTCGGCGTGATGTTAAGGGCGGCGCCCGCGTGCAATGCGGTGGGCAACGAATAAGGCTCGGCGATGAAAGTCATGTCGGAGCCAAGATTGCGTAACGCCGTACCTAAAGAGAGTTTTTTACCTAGGCGCATCTGTACGCCTAGATCGAGCGCTTGTCCGCTGGCGGTGACATCCGCGATTTGTTGCTTGATCGATTTGATCCCACCACCGAAAGAGAGTGAGTCGCTGAAACGCCAAGCCGCAGCTACGCCGATAGCCTTATCTTGCGCCTTGAAATCACCGGTCGGGTTGCCCTGCGCATCGCGTCCGTCGATGGCGCCGGAGTCGAAGGTGAGGATGTTGACACCGATACCTAAGCGGCCAAAGGCATTGAATCCCGTACCTACGAAGCTCTGCTGCATACCCGCGAACCAGACGTTATGACTGGCCGTCATATTGATGCGGCTGGCGCACGCCAAGCCTGCCGGGTTCAAATAGGCTGACGCTGCGTCGTTAGTGAGCGCTGTGTAGGCGTTACCTAGGCCCACGCCGCGCGCGTCGACGGGAATTTTAAGGAAGGCCGCGCCAGTGGGGGCAGCGACCACGTTGCTGGTCGCAACGGTCAAGATGGCTAGAAAGATGGGAGCTTTTTTCATTTGAGGATCGCCAGCTTTTTGGTCACCTTGTAGGTATCGCCGGTGTTTTCATCCGTGCTGTTGACGATATAGACATAGACGCCGCTGGCTAAAGCGCGTCCGTCATCCGAGGTCAGATCCCATTTATATTCATAAAGCGGCGCGTTGCCTTTGCTGATATCGCCATCATGGACGGTCTTGATCTTGGCGCCGGTGGCATCGAATATCTTGATCTCGATCGTGGGGGCCAATTGGGTCAATGTCATACGGAAGGTTAAGCCGGTCGACGCGGGGTTAGGATAAGCGAAAACCTCATTCTCGCCGCCCGGGGAGATACCTGAACCGTCGATATAAAAGCCGTTGGCTGAAGGTACGGTGGGTGCACCGACGGCCGCTACCCCCCAACGGTCTTGCGCCGTGAAATGATAGTCGTACGTCCCCGCGGGCAGCCAGGCTTTGCGTTCGAAGAAAGTCTTCTCATTCTGCGCGCCGTAGAGGGTCATGGAGAACGGGCTGCCGCTGGCAGGTTGGTTCGTCGCGGTATCGATGATGTGCAGTAACGGGAATCCTGTTTTAACGGGGTCGCCGTCAGAATCGTAATAGGACACTT
Source organism: Elusimicrobiota bacterium (assembly GCA_038041525.1). Taxonomy (GTDB): domain Bacteria; phylum Elusimicrobiota; class Elusimicrobia; order JACQPE01; family JACQPE01; genus JBBTGF01. Next base: position 1,615 of record JBBTGF010000458.1, read on the forward strand.
TGAAATTGAACGCTGTATAGAGGTTGCCCACATTCGGGTGTACGCCATCGGCTTCGAATCCGGGTTCTCCAGTCCAAAGCAGGTGGGGCGCGGTAGACCAGCGCGCGTATTTCAAATCGCCGGGGAGCCAATCAAGATAAGCGACATGGGGGTTGCCTTTGCTATCGATGGCGATAGAGGTGTTCCAGCTTTCTGCGCCCGTGCCTGTGATCGTCTGTACGTTCCAGGTGGCGCCGTTCTTTTTGGCGTATTTGAGTTTTAGATTGGTAGCGTCGTAATAGGCGGTATGCAGATTTCCATCTTTATCGATAGCCAAAGATGCGTATTCGCCGACATCGCTTGAGGCATCGACGATTTGGGAGCTCCAGGTGGCGCCGCTCTTGGTGGTATAGACGAGCTCCTGATTCATCGCCTGTTGATGGATGATGTGCGGGTTGCCGGCCGCGTCTTTAACGAGGCTGGCATAGTAGCCGGTCCAGCTCGTCGCGTTGGCCACTTCCTTTAACCAGATGATGACATTGCCTCCGATGGGGAGACCGCTACGGCTGGCATATTTGAGCCGATGGTTCGTGTAGTCAAGATAAGCGATCGATGGCGCTTCGTATTGTCCGCCCAGGCTTAAGCTCGCGAACTGCCCGACGTCGCCCGCCGTGTCGACGGTTTCGATGAGCCAAGGGCTACCGGGGAGTTTTAAAGCGTATTTGAGGTCCATCTTATTGGGAGTGATGTCCTCGTAAGCGATGTGGACTCTGCCATCAGAGGCTACCTTTATACTCGAATAGATGCCGACATCGCCGGATCCGTCGACTAAGGTCTTTTGCCAAGAGCCGTTGGTTTTCGTGGCATACCAGAGATTGCCGGAATCCCAGTTGTAGTAGCTGATATGCGGCTGTCCTTGCTTGTCTAAGGTTAAAGAGGGCGTCCCGCCGGTCTTACCATCGGTGTCCACGGTCTCGAAAAGCCATTTATCGCCATCCCATTTGGCGAAGCGTAAGTCACCTGAGCCCCAGTCGTTGTAGGCGATATTGGGATTACCGTTGCTGTCAATGACTAAAGCCGGGTCGTATCCGGTCTCGCCTGCGGTGTCTACGTCGCTGACGCCCCAGTTGCCTAAAAAGAATCCGGTAAAAATCTTTGTCGAGATTTGCACATTGTTATTAGGAGGCAGGGTAGCCGCATGCGCAAGGTGTCCGCTTGAAGCGGACAGGCAAAGGCCTGCCGCTAATAGGCAGATGCGCTTTGTGATAGAACTACGGTCCAGAGTCAGGATCATGTATCTTTTTAGCGCGGGGGCCGCTGCAACGCCGGAGCGCTAGAGAGATACCGATTCAAAGGTCCGGTATCAGTGTAACGGTTGTGTGACTTTCTGTCATGAGACCTTAGACCTAGTGATATCTAGGACTTTAGTCCCTCAGTGATGGGTGTCGTTAATACTCTGGCATGAGTCGCTACACGATTGCATGAGTCTAAAGTCCCAATTACTTAATAGGTCTAAAGGCCTAAAAAAATTGCCCTTCAGGCTCATTGCAGATCGTGGATAATTGTGCACAATACTTATGTCCATAATGGCTGATGAAAATCCGGCAAACAAGAGACGAGGCGCGTGGGCGCATGTCTTCTCGGGGACGCAGTTGGCGGCCTCGGTACTGCTGGGCGTCTTCGGCGGGTTATGGCTCGATGGTAAGTTAGGTACGAAACCTTGGCTGACCCTTATCTGTTCGATGTTGGGCATCGGCGGGGGACTGTATCAGTTCATCAGAGAATTTTTGCAGGATGAAAAATAAACTCCGATTCCGTTGTGTGGCGACCACTCTGGCAGTCGCGATGGCGCTTTGTCTTGGCGGCGCCGCGGTCATCGAATCCGCCGGAGTCGTCGCGGCCATACGTTTAGGCGTCGGTTGCGCCTGGGCCGTATCTTTATTGGGTTATCTTGGATTGTCCTGGGCCTTGGGCCGCAGTGACAAGCAATATTTCGGCATCTTCGGTGGCGGTTTTTTCCTGCGCTTAGGCGTGTTGGCAGCGCTAGCTTTTGGCGCGCCCACGGCGATGCGCGACCAGCTCCCCGTGTTGCTCATCGCCTATGTCGCCGGGTTGCTGGTCTTTTTATTGACCGAGAGCAGGTATTTGATCGAGCAGCAAAAGGTTTGATATATGGATTTCAAAGCAGTCCTCGAGCATCATCTTCTGGATCACAAATTTGGCAAGCTCTTCACGATGTTCGGTGTGGATATGAACTTGACCAAGCATCTGGTGATGATGTGGATCGCCGCGGGTATCGCTTTGATCGTGCTGACCGTGGCCGCGCATCGTCCCAACGGTGTCCTGCGCGGCCTGATCGAGTCCATCGTCTTGTTCATCCGTGACGAGGTCGTCGGCCCGGCGCTGGGGCATTCAAGTCACGCTTATCTGCCGTATTTCCTGTCACTCTTCTTCTTCATCTTATTGTGTAACTTGGCGGGATTGGTCCCGTGGGGTTCGACCGCAACAGGCAACATTTCGGTGACCGCCACTTTGGCTGTTTGCACATTCTTTCTCATCCATATCGCCGGCGTCAGAGAGCATGGGTTTGTGCATTATTGCCAAAGTATCGTGCCTTCAGGATTACCCTGGTGGCTCATCCCTATCATGATCCCTATCGAGCTCATCGGTTTTTGCACCAAGGCCTTCGCTCTCTGCATCCGTCTTTTTGCCAATATGATCGCAGGGCATATCGTCATCCTGGCTTTCTTGTCCTTGATCTTCATCTTCGGTGAAGGCAGCCCGGTCACCGGGCTCATCACGGCGCCCTTCTCGGTGATGTTGGCTTTATTCGTCTATCTTTTGGAAATCTTCGTGGCGTTCTTACAAGCGTATATATTCACGTTTTTGACGGCGCTCTTTGTTGGTGCCGCCGTCCATCCGGAACATTGATAAGGAGGAAATGAGCAACATGTTGCACTTAGGTCTCGGTTACATCGGTATCGGGTTAGGGACAGGGTTATGCTTAGCGGGAGCCGCTTTTGGTATCGCGCGTCTGGCTTCCGCCGCATTGGAAGGCACGGCAAGGCAGCCCGAAGCGGGTAGCGCATTGCGCACATCGATGATCATCCCCGCGGCGCTCATCGAAGGCTTGGGCTTCTTTGCTCTGGTCATCTGCTTGTTGGGCGTTCTGGCCTTGAATGGCGGCGTTCCTAAAGGGACTGCAATGGGTGGTGAGCAGGCAGCGGCGCAAACAGCGAGTCACTGACCGCATCATATAGGACGAGGATGCCATGGAATATCTATTAAGCCCTGATACGGGGTTGATCGTTTGGACGTTAGCGACATTCCTGGCGTTGGTCGTTTTATTGTCTAAATTCGCGTGGCGTCCGTTGCTTAGCGCTATCGAAGAGCGTGAGCAGCGGCTGCGCCGCGACCGGGAAGCGGCCGAAGGTGCGCGTAGCGCAGCGGAGGGTTTGAAGTCGGAGTACGAACGGCAGATATCCGCTATGGACAAGAAGACGCAGGAGATCTTGGCTGACGCGCGTAAACAAGGTTCCGAGATCCAAGCTTCCATCTTGCGTCAGGCGGAGAAGGATTCCAAAGAGCTCATGGAAAAGACCAAGCAGCAGATGGTCTTGGAAAAAGAGCGCTTGATGAAGGACGTCCGTTCCCAAGTCGGGACACTCTCGGCCTTGGCGGCGGAGCGGTTGCTTAAGACCAACGTCGACGCTAAGTCGCATGAACGTATGGTCGAGGAATTCTTCAAGGACTTGGAGCAGGCTAAAGGTTGAAGGTGGCTATCGCATGACTGGAAGTCCTCACATAGCGCGTAAGTACGCGACTGCGTTTTTGTCCGCGGCGGGACCTAAGAATGCGTTAGGCAAAGCCGTCGCGGATCTAAACACCGTCGCCGCGTCTTATCGCGCGGGGGACAAAGCCTGGGACGCGCTTGAGCATCCTCTGGTTTCAGAAAGCAGGATGCAGGAAGTCCTTAAGTCGATCTTTGGCGGCAAAGTCGAGGGCAGCGTGCTGCGATTGGTCGCGCTCTTGGCAGCGCGGCGACGTTTGAAATATCTGCCGCAGATCGCCAGTGCCGTTGAGACCGCCGCGGAGTTGGCTGGCGGCATTGTGCGCGCGCAGGTCAGGAGCGCTAAGCCGTTGACTGACGCGCAACGCTCTAGACTTCAGGATAAGCTGGCGCGTTTCACGCAAGGACCGGCAGGGTCTGTTAAGGTCGTATTGGAAGTACGCGAAGACCCGGCGCTTGTCGCCGGCGTGTCGGTGAAGATCGGAGATTGGTTTTTAGAGCGCAGCTTGCGTAGCGAGTTGCGCCAGATAAAGGAATTATGGATTCAATGATGTCTTTTGTCATCCTGAGGCCGCGTATGCGGCCGAAGGATCAATTAAGAATTTTATTGATTCTTCGTCCCGATTTCAGCGGGACTCAGAATGACAAGGAATTTGGAGGAACATTATGACGATCAAATCTGAAGAGATAGTCGACATCTTGCGTAAGCAGCTCGAAGGCTTCGAGCCGCAGACGCAGATCGAGGAGATGGGCCACGTCATCAGTGTCGGTGACGGTATCGCCAAGGTTTATGGATTATCCAAGGCCATGTCATCGGAGCTCCTTGAGTTCCCTAACAAGATCATGGGCATGGTCATGAACCTGGAAAAAGACACGGTCGGCGCCGTGCTCTTCGGC
>JBBTGF010000459.1:0-2284 GCA_038041525.1 Elusimicrobiota bacterium
CATGCGGCGCATGGCGGACTTTGGCAAGGTAATGCACATTGGGTTCCGTTCCCAGGTCATGGATCACCCGATAATCACGGCGGTCCTTGGCGAGCTTGGCCACTTTGCTCTTGACGTCATTGCTATCGCCGAAGACAATGGCATCAGCGGGACAACTCTGCGCGCACGCGGGCTTTACTTCACCATCCTTGATCCTGCGGTTCTCCTCTTTGGCAGAGCCGCGCGCCACGGCGATACGTTGTACGCAGAAACTGCATTTTTCCATGACGCCGCGTGAACGTACGGTGATATCCGGGTTTAAAGCCAGGTTCTGCAACAGATCGGTATGCGCATAATCAAACCAATTGAAACGCCTCACCTTGTACGGGCAATTATTGGCGCAATAGCGCGTACCGACACAACGGTTATAAACCATCATGTTCAAACCATCCGAACTATGCAAGGTCGCCGTGACCGGGCAGACCGTCTCGCACGGGGCGTTATCGCATTGCTGACAGAGCATGGGCTGAAAGATGAGCCCCGGCTCATTCTCCGGTTGCTCCTGGCCACCGGAATAATACCTATCGATACGTAACCAATGCATCTCCCTGCCACGTCTGATCTCCGCCTTGCCGACGACAGGGATATTGTTCTCGGCTTGGCAAGCCACCAAACACGCCGAACAACCGCTGCAGGCGTTCAAGTCGACGGCCATAGCCCATTTATTACCGGTATAGGTATGTTTAGGCCAGATGCTCGCCGTCTCTTCGGCATGCGCGCCGGCGCCTCCCGTGTCGCCGTCTCTGACGGCGGCCGGTTCATGTATCTCGGCATGCCGCCATGCTTCCAACGTCATGGCGCGTGCGTGGTCTCTGACGATACGCGTCAGCGGCGCTTCTTGATAATCGAAGCTCTGGGTCTTAGCCGGCATACTCATCCTGCCGGTAAGCTCGACGCTGATATACGTCGATCCCGACATCGGGAACATATTAGCGCCAGCCAAAAGGTCGCGCTCGAGCGGAAAGAGTTTTTGCATCGGGTAATTGGCGGCGATAGCGCCCGCGTCACGGCGACCGTAGCCTAAAGCCACGGCAACCACCCCGTCGGCAAGACCGGGCTGAAGATGTACCGGCAACTCAACGACTGAATCAGCGCTTTTAAGCCGCACCACCCTGCCCTCGATGACGCCAAGGCCCTTAGCGGTCTGCGGCGACAACGAAGCGACGTTACCCCAGCAGACTTTACTGACGGGATCAGGCAACTCCTGCAACCAAGGGTTGTTCGCCTGTCTGCCATCATAGAGCGCCACACTCGGATAAACGCATAATTCAAGTCCTACGGGCTGGTTCGCCAACAATCTTGCGCCAGCAAGGCTGCCCGGTGCAAATGCGCCTGATGCGGCCGCTCCATGGACATGCTTGAACACGCCATCACGCAAAAGGGCATCCCAGAAGCGCTCGAAATCCTGACTCTTCTTCTGTAAGGGAAAGAACCTATCGCGCCAGACGGCGCGCACCTGGTCGTACGCGCTTGCGCGCGTGCCTGACCAGACTAAGAACGATTCCATGGCCGAACGGGTATCGAAGAGCGGCGCAATCGTCGGTTGCACGACGCCCGCGATACCGGCGACCGGCTGCGTGTCCGACCAGGATTCAAGGAAATGATGGTCCGGGACTACATAGCGCGCCAGCTTGGCCGTCTCATCCAAACGCTGCGCCAACGATACCACCAGAGGCACCTTAGAGAGCCCTTCGATGAAACGTCCACTCTGCGCGTGATCATAAGCCGGATTGACGTCGTGGATGAAGAGCGCGCCCACTTTGCCGTGGCGCATATCCTCGATCAACCTTGTCATCGCGGCGGCGTCACCCTTGGCTTGCAGGGAAACGTCCTGCATGCTGATACTCTCGCCATAAGCACGCAGCATATGGTTGATCCAATTGGTCACCACCTGCGCATCGATGTCATCGAGGCCGCAAAGCACTAACGACGCGCCACGCGCGGCCAGCAACTTGACTGCGGCATCCTCCACCGCTTCACTGCCACCGCCGGCCGAACCACCCGGCAACGGACCTTGATAACCGGTCCGTTTAGCGATCTGCGCGCCAAGCGCTAAAAGCGTAGAACGCAGTTGCGTGGGCTTGAGCGCCACGCGCACGTCAGCCGCGCCGCCACTGACGGAGTACCTGCTCTCGAACTGGATATGCCAGGGCGCCAACCCGAGCTCGAGCGCCGCGGCCCTGTTCTTCGACCACGCTTTAGTGAACCCGACAGGCGAGATCCATGTGCCCAGAAAATCGGCATC
>JBBTGF010000460.1:0-1921 GCA_038041525.1 Elusimicrobiota bacterium
CGGGCCAGGCGGCTCGTGTGCGCGTCAATGGTCGGGAGGTCGGGGGATTTTTCGAGGCGTATGCTAATCCCGTGCGCCGTTTTGCCGAGGATTCTCTATGGATCCCGTTAGCGGCGCAGGATTGCGCGCAGGGCTCGCTTGCGGTGGCCAGTGACGCCTCGGATTCGCCAAATCCTTACAGCGAGGCCGGTTACCGGGCCGTTTTTTTCAACCTGCCGCAACGTACGTTGGCGTTGACTCAAGGGACGCCGCTTAAGGTCCTTGATACCACTGCTTTGGACGGCGCTGCGTATTACGTCAACGATCACACGTTGGTGCGCGGCAAAGATGGCAAATGGCATATCTTCGGTATCTTCCATAAGGAGCCGTTCGATCCCGAGCATGAGTACGATTTCGTGCACGCAGTAGGGCCGACGGCCTCTCCCGGCGCGTGGACGCAAGGAGCGTTTGCAGTTGATGAGAAGATGGCTTTAAGTCGGGACGCATCCGTCGGCGAGACGCACATCTGGGCGCCGCATGTGGTGGCCGATAGCGGACGTTTTGTGATGTTCTATCAGGGCGGTGGCTCTGACAATGATAAGGCCGGTATGCGTGCGGCGACCTCCGGTGACTTGGGAGCATGGACACGCGTTGGGCCCAAACCGGTCTTCGAGGATATCTGCGTGGCACGCGACCCGATGGTCATACGGGTCAAAGACAGGTGGGTGATGTATTACACGCGCTGTCGTGATAAGGAGTCACAACTAAGCGGCGTGGCTTATCGCACTTCTACTGATTTGTCACACTGGAGCGAGCCCGCCATGGCTTTGACCATCACGGATTCCGAACCGATGTTCAATTCCGGTTATAGCGAGTCTCCTTTCGTGTTCTATAAAGATGGTTGGTACTATCTTTCAGTGACAGCTTATCCTGTTTCTTGGGATGCCACTTTTCTTTATCGTTCGCGTACGCCATTCGCTTTTACCGAGCCCGCGGTCGCACGCTTGCGGGCGCATGCGCCGGAATGGATCGTAGATGAACGTGATGGCGGCGTTTTCATGACCCATGCCGGTCCCGGGCAGGGTGGCGTTTGGGTGATCCCAGTCAGCGGGTTTTAAGCGCGTAGGAGCGCAACACTTTCATGTAGTTGGCGCGCTCGAAAGCTGCGGGTTCGGCGACGTTCTGTTGGCTCATGCTGCCGCGCATCTGGCGGATGGATTCATACTCATGTTCATCGATCCATGTCCGGACATCTTTGAGGGTCTTAGTCACATGATTGGGACCGTGTTTGAGGATAGCTGAAGTCATCATCGCCACATTGGCGCCGGCCATCATACATTTGAGTACGTCGTCTGCGGTATGCACGCCGCCGGTGATGCCTAGGTCAGCCTTGATGCGTCCGTAGAGGATGGCTGTCCAGCGTAGACGCAGGCGCAGTTCGCTGGAATCGCTTAATTCGAGATTGGCAACGACCTCGAGTCTTTCTAAGTCGATGTCCGGTTGGTAGAAACGGTTGAAGAGGACCAATCCCTTGGCGCCGACTTCGACGATCTTGGCGGTGATATTAGGCATGGCGCTAAAGAATGGTCCGAGTTTGACCGCCACGGGTATCTTGACCTGTTTGACGACATCGCGCACCAGGTCGATGTGCATGGTCTCTACTTTGGCCGCGTCGACCGCCGCGTCAGTGGGCATGAAATAGATGTTGAGTTCCAGGGCGTCGGCGCCGGCTTGTTCGATCGATTTAGCGTAGCGTGTCCAACCGCCGGCGGAGACGCCGTTCAAGCTGCCGATGACCGGGATGTTGACGGAGTCCTTGCAACGCCGGATATGTTCAAGATAAGCATCGGGGCCGAGGTTGAAGTCCTGCATCTTGGGGAAATAGGAGAGCGCTTCGCTGAAGCTGTCGGCGCCGTCGCTTAGATAGGCGTCTAAGTCCGAG
>JBBTGF010000461.1:0-2670 GCA_038041525.1 Elusimicrobiota bacterium
TTTTGAAGAGATGTTCGGCCAAGGGGCTCCTGCAGGTGTTGCCTGTGCAGACGAATAAAACGTGGTGTTTCATCGCGAATATATCGTTCTTGTTATCTTTGCCATGCTCACCGAGCCTTGACGCAGGAGCTTCGGCCGCGGACCTGTCAGGTCGACGACAGTCGACGCCTTGGCGTAGCGGGTGACGCGTGGCGAACGTAAGACATATTGTGCCGTATTTTTAAGCTCTTTGGGTATCAGCGCGAAGCTAACGGGTTCGGCGCCGCCGCTTAAGTTCGCACTGGTCGCGGCGACGGGTACGCCCGCGTTCTTTAGGATAGAGAGCGCGAGCCGGTGCGCCGGCATGCGCACGCCGATGGAGGAGCGTCCGCTGATGGCCCTGCCTGCCGACGTGGCGGGCAGTACCGCAGTCAGCGGTCCCGGCCAGAGTTTGGCGAGCGCGCGTAGGATATCCTGCGGGATGGCGTCAAGGCGCGCGTAGCGGCCAAGATCGGCGAAGTCACCGAGGAGCAATTGCATGGGTTTTTTGCGGTCTCGGCCTTTGAGCTTGCAGAGTTTGCGCAGGGTTTTCTTGTTCGAGCTGTCGCAAGCCAGCGCGTAGACGGTCTCGGTGGGGAAGATGACGACGCCGCCGCGGCGGATGGCGCGCACGCACGCTTTAATCTTGCCGCGGTTCCCCGGGATCTTCTGCGATGACGGTGATCTCACCTAATACCCTTTGTCGTGACGCGTAATCCGCCGCCATCTTGACGGCGTCGGCTCGCGATATCTCTTCATGTATTTTAGTGAGTTCTCGGGCCACTAGAACATCGGCCAAGGGTTTGAGCTCGGCTAAGATAGCGAGTGTGTCCTTGATGCGGTGGGGTGATTCGTAAAAAACGACCGTGTCGCGCGCGGTGAAAGCGCTGGTGAGTTCCTTGACGATCTTGGAACGCGACTTGGGCAGGAATCCAAGGAAGATGAAGCCATCGCGGCCCATGCCCGAGATGCTTAAAGCCGCGGTCAGCGCCGATGCTCCGGGGATGGCGATGACACGGGCGCCGTTTTTAGTCAGCGCGCGCAATAAGCGGGCCCCAGGGTCACTGATAGCGGGAGTGCCGTTGTCGACGACTAAAGCCGCCGGTCGTCCGGAGACAGACGCGCACATGCGCTCGACCCAGCCCGCGTCTTCGTGATGCAGCGAGAGCAGAGTCTTGCCGTGGATGCCTAGGTGTGAGAGTAATCTTAAGGTCACGCGCGTGTCTTCGCAGACGATGACGCGAGTTTCTTTGAGCGCTTCGATGGCCCTTAAGCTGATATCCGCCAGATTGCCGATAGGAGTGGCGATGACATAGAACGGCGGACCGAGCCTGACGCTGCTATCCAAGGGCGAGGTGGTCGATGACAAGTTCGGATGCCGTTTGCCGCAGGGCTTCTAAATCCTGCGAGCTCAATATCCGTTCCGTGGGGAAATGGATGTTCAAGACGCCGACGACCGTTTGCTTGTCGTCGCATAGAGGCAGGGACAGGAATTGGAAGCGCGGGTTGATGGGTAACATCTGGTCGACGAATTGCGGGTCAGTGCGGGAATCCTTGAGATAATAGGGTTCGCCGGTCTTGTAGACGTGTCCGGCGATGCCTTCACCGGCGGCCAGCTCAAGGCCCTTGACCTGCTCGATGATCTCTCCGGAGAAACCGCGCGCCGCGGTGATGCGCAGCCTCTGGCTTCCCGAGTCCATGAGCATCAGCGACCCGGTCCGGGCTTTGGCTTGGTCTAAGACGTAGTCGAGCGCGCTTTGCATCTCACTTAATGTGTAGATGACATGACGTGCGCCCGCCAGGGTCTTTTGGTCCCCTTTCTTCGGTGTCGCAGGCCCATCGTTTCCTGGGACTTTGGACTCGGTCATGGATCAATTATATGATTTGGTATCGATGACCACGATCATCTTAGTCTTTGCGCTTTCGTACGCGTTCTGGAACGGTTTGCATGATTCGCCTACGATCCTGGCGCAAGTCATCTCGACGCGCAGCATGGGACCGCGTATGGCGCTGACCGTCAGCGGCATCTGCGAGTTCATCGGGGCGATGTTCTTCTCCGGCATGGTGCTTAAGTCCATGAGTTTCATGTCATTACAGCCGCTGATGCAGACGCCTTCCGGCATCGTCGAATTGCGTTATATCGTGCTCATCAGCCTGGGGATATCCTTGTTGTTTAACTTCATCACTTGGTATCTGGGCCTGCCGTCATCCTCGACGCATGCGCTCTTGGGCGCGATGGCGGGCGCTGCGCTGTGTACGCAAGTGGGCAAAGCGTTCTTGTTATCGATCATCGGCAAGTTCTTCGTCGTCATCTTTTTGAGCGCCGTGGCAGGCACTATCCTGGGGGCGCTGGCAAGTTCGCTGTTGCAGAATCTGGATATTCCCTATGGTCCCGGCAAAAGGCTCGTCGACTCGGCTAATGCCGTCTCCGGAGCGTTCTTAAGCGTCTTGCACGGCGCTAACGATGCGCCTAAGAGCTTGGGACTGTTCTTGCTGGCGACGGGTAGCGGCACGCTTGCCGTGGAGCGCGGCCTTTATGCGCTGATCTTCTCGGCCGTCATCAGCATGGGGGTGCTTTTCGGCGAGAACCGCATCTTAAGGACGCTGGGCTTCAAGCTTTTCCGTTTGCGCGCGCTCGATGGCCTGGGGGCG
>JBBTGF010000462.1:0-5438 GCA_038041525.1 Elusimicrobiota bacterium
AGAACTCTTTGGCTCCCGAAGCGGGATTGCGGGTGAAGCCGACGCCCGTACCCGAATCCCAACCCATGTTGCCAAAGACCATCTCGACGACGTTGACGGCGGTGCCTATCTCTTCGGAGATCTTATTGAGCTTCCTATAAGACTGCGCCCGCGGATTCATCCACGAACGAAAGACCGCGTCTCTGGCCATGGCCAACTGCTCTTTCGGGTCATCCGGGAACTCACGGCCCGTCTTCTCACGGAATATCCCCTTACAGTCAGCGACGATGCCTTTCAACGCATCGACATCGAGGTCGGTGTCTTCACTGACCCCACGCGCGGCTTTAGCTTGCGCCAGGACATGCTCGAACGCCTTCTTCTCGATACCCATCGCGGTCGCCCCGAACATCTGTACGAAGCGCCTGTACGCGTCCCAGGCGAAACGCGGTTGACCTGACCGCTTCGCCAACGCCTCGGCGGCAGTGACACTGATACCTAGATTAAGGATAGTGTCCATCATGCCCGGCATAGAGAACTTCGCTCCTGAACGCACGCTCACCAGCAACGGGTTCTGCGGATCGCCAAAACGCTTGCCCGTGGCCTGCTGCAACCACTCGACAGCTCGATCGAACTGCTTTAAAAATGTCGGTGGATACATTTTGACGGGATCCTTGGCCTTGGAACCCGTTTTAAGATAATAACGGCAGACATCCGTCGTCACCGTGAATCCGGCCGGAACAGGCGCTCCTGAACGTGTCATCTCGGCCAAACCGGCGCCCTTACCGCCGAGCAAGTCTTCCATGACGCCATTACCGTCAGCTTTGTGGTTTCCAAAACGATAGATGAATTTGGTAGGCATACTATGATTCTATAACAGGAAACCGGGTCAGGGTCTCTTTTTATCGATCTTCGAAGTCAGCGTCTTGACAAAGAATACGATGCGGCGGTTGCGTGCGCGGTCCTCCGGCGTATCGTTAGACGCGGTCGGTTTGTGTTCCCCATAACCCACAGCCGCTAAGCGTGCCGGCGAAAGCCCGTGTTCTGTGATCAGATAATGGACCACCTCTGTGGCTCTCTCTGTGGATAACTCCCAATTGGAACGGTACTTTTGATTGTGGATGGGCACATTATCGGTATGTCCTTCGACGAGGATATCGAATTTTTCGCTCAATTCTTTGATGGTAGGGATGACTTTGGCCAGGATCTCGCGCATCTCAGCGGACAGGTCGGACTGCCCGGTCTCAAAAAAAACGACATCCCCGGCTTCCTGAAAAGTGATCTTCATCCCATCCTTCGTAACCTTAACCTCGCCGGCAACCGTACCCTCTTTAATCATAGATTCCAACTGTTGCTTGGCATCTTGTATATCCTTGTTAAGCGCCGCCGATAACGCGTAAAGGATGATGAAGAAGCAGACGAGTTCGGTCATCAAGTCCGCGTAATTAATCAGCCACGCCGGCGCCGGATGCCCGATCTTACAGACCCGCGGGTCGTTGTAATCGATCATCCGCCTGGATTTCAGCGGCATACGTTACTCCGTCGTCTTAGGAGTCGCTCTGGGAGCCGCTTTGACGAGCAGTCTCTTCGCCGGTTCTATGTAGGCTTTCAAGTTCGATTCCATGACGCTCGGCGTCGACCCCGAATGCAACAGCAAGACGCCGCGGATAATGATCTCTTTGAGTAAAAGCTCTTCTTCCGATTTACGCTTAAGCTTACCGGCCATAGGCAAGAAAATGACATATCCCGCTCCCAGCCCATAGAACGCCGCAGCTAAGGCCAGCGCCATGCGACGAGGCACTTCCTCGACATCAGAGATGGAATTAAGCATCAGGATCATGCCTAGCACCGTACCGATGATGCCGAAGGCCGGAGAATAGGTCCCCAGGGCATTGAAGATGTCTTGCCCGACGGTATGTCGTTCCCGGATGAAACTCAACTCGGTCTCCAACATATTACGGATAAAATCCTGATCCTGCCCATCGAGCACCAGCAGCAACCCGCGCTTAAGGAAATCATTCTTGATCCTCTTGATATCCGTCTCTAAAGATAAGAACCCGTCTTTCTTGGCCTTGGTCGTCATCTGTACGAACACGGAGATGATCTCTCCATATTCATCGTCACTGGCAGTGATCAAAACCTTGCGTAATACGCGCCCTACGTTTAAGATCTGACCGACCGTGTAATTGACGAGCAGGGCGCAGAACGTCCCACCCATGACGATGAAGAACGCTTCGATGTTGAGGAACGGCTTGAAACCCGCGATACCCTCGCCCATGAACACCGTAAGGACGACAAGTCCGCCGAAGACGACAATGCCTAATATCGTGGCTATATCCACGCGCTCAGCGCCTCATGCCCATTATCATGGTCTCTTCTCTTTTTCCATACGCATCCAATCCTGTGTCACCCTGCCGCTGTCGCGCCAGATCTCCCGCTTGAATTCGATGACCTTGGCTCTGACCTCTTCGGTCGAGTCCTTGACGATATAACGATTCCCGGTCACCAAAGTGATCACGGTGTCGGGTGCGGCCTCGATAGTCTCGATGATCTCGGCATTGATGACGATATCTTTACCATTGAGTTTTTTAAGTACGATCATTTTCATCCCGTCCTTGCGCACTGCCGGTCCGTACTGGCTCCCTAACGGGGTCCGCGTACGCTTCTGAGACCTTCTTGACGAACTCGCCATAAGCGCCGAGTATCCTGTCGATACCTTCCTCGATCCTGTCTTTTTCCATGTGACCTACCTTTGACCTATCAATGGCTTATTGAGCCAATCGATGAACCTGAAAAATCCCGTTGCTTGCCTGCGTTTGAGTACGTCGATCTCGTCTTTAAGCTGGAGTTCTCTGGCCTTCGAGCGGTCGATCTCGGTATGGAACTTCGCCGTCATGGCGACGATCTCTTTGTGTATCAGGTCGGGCTCATTGGCTTGAGGCGCCACGACGGCCTGCTCCTGCGGACGCTTGACTTCAGAGTCCAGGCTTTTGCGCAAACGCTCCAGGTCGTCGGCATGATCCTTGGACAGACGCTCCATCTTTTCCCGGTATTGGCGGCTCTGGTCCTCGACGAGTCCCTGCAAGCGCGCCATGTCCTCTTGATGAGAATGCTGCGCGCGGCTCAACGCCTCTTCATATTGGTTACGCAGGCGTTCGAGCGCCTGGAAACGCTCGGCAACGGCGCTCTCAAGCTGCTTGTCATATTCGGCTTTGAGTTGTTTTCCGATCTCCTCACCCGCCACGGCGCCGCCTGACGCCCTGACGAGCTCTTTGCGCATCTTGCGCGAATCATCAGCGATGACCTCGAGTTCCTGACGCAACACTCCCCCGAAATCCACCAATGCCTGGGTCAGCACGGCGCGTGTCTTCTGGCGTTGATTCTCAAACGACCTGCCGATGCCCTCCTTTTCCTCGCTACGCCTGACGGCCTCGTCGCGCAACGCCTCTTTGGCGATGTGGAGTTCCTCTTCAAAACGGACCCATTTCTGCTGTTGTTCATCGAACTGCTGACGTAGCCAGGCCTGTTGAGTCTTGCTCTCGGTAAGTTTTGAATCCAAAGTATCGCGCTGCGCAGCGATCTCGGAGAGCGCCATCTTGGTGCGGTTCATCTCCTGCGCCAAGTCCTTATTCTCTATCGACTTGGCTTCGGTTTCGCGCTTAAGTTGACTGTTCTGCTCCAACAGATAGGGCAACTGCGTACTGGCCGCGGTCTTGGAATCCGCTTCCTGACGCCAATGGCGCAGGTCGCTATGCAGATCGGCGGCCTCTTGCACCAACCGCTGGTTCTTGGAACGTAGATCGTAGAGCTCCTGCTGCTGATGGGATTCTTTGAACTGGGAATCCTTGAGCGCCTGTTCGAGATGGGCTTTTTCAGCCTCCAAGCGCGAGGCTTTTGACTTGCTCTCCTGCTCCATCTCGCCGATCTTACGCCGTGACGCTTCCAAAAGCCCCTGTTTCTGCAACTGCAACTGGGTCATGGCGCTCTCCATCCCTTGCGTGCGTTGCTTCAAGGCTTCTAGTTGCCCATGTTCGCGCTCCATCTGCTCACGCATACGCCACGCGGACGTCAAGCTCATCTTGGCTTTCTGTAAAGAATCATTGGCGGCGGCAGCCTCTTGACGCCACTTGGCGGCTTCCGCCGTTGCGCGCTCAAAATCCCGCTCGAGCCTCTTAGTCTCAGCTTCGAATGCGCGCAAACGCGCGGCGACTTCGGCATATCTGACTTCTTTATCTTTCATCGTCGAAATCTGCGCCGCTAAAGCTTCTTGCTGTTGCTTGGACTGCGCCAAAAGCGCTTCCAGCCGTTTAGACTCATGTTCCCAGACCTGCGATGACCGCAACCGCTCCTCCCAGGCAAGCTCGCGTTCCTTGTAGAGAGTCAATCTGCGTGTCATCTGTTGTATCGCGGCCTTGCTCTGTTGCAGCTCACCCTCAAGCCTGGCACTCTCCCTCTGCCACGCTTCAGCCAACTGCAATTTTTCACGTTGCGTATCGGTCTGCGCCGATAGTTTCGCGTTCTCCGCTTCAACAGACTTAAGCTCGCGCAGGTCGACACGCGCCTCGGAGAACGCCTCCTGCATCTCCTTGAGCTTCGTCTCCAGGACATGTTTTTGCTGCAGCCATCCTGCCTGCGCAGTCTCCTGCTGCTTGATAAGACCTTCCTCTTTAAGGAGCATCTGGCGCTTATGGTCTTCGATCTCCCGATTCTTCTCCTCTAATTTACCCGCCATGCGCGTACGTTCTTGGGCATAACGATTCTCGATATCGCGGAGTTTTCCGCCCATGCGCTCTTCGATCGCTTTATCCTCGACCTCGCGTTTAGCGCCCTGCGCTTTAAGCGCCTCCATCCATGCCTCACGCTCGACAGCGAGTTTGCGCTCCATCTCCTTGATCTGATTCTCAAGCTTACTGCGGCTAAGCTCGAGTTCGCGCTCGCGATGATCACGGCGCAACTTCTCCTGGATATCGCGCAGATTGGCCTCCACGCGCATCGAAAGCGTCTTCTCCTCCTGTACGCGCACGCTGGCAAGCATCGCCTTCTGTTTCTCTTCGGCAAGGGACTTCTGTAATTCATCCACCTTGCCTTCCAGATCGGACTTCTGGTTCTGCTGCATCTGTGATTGCTTAATGAGCTGACCGGCCTGCCGTTCCATGGCGGCGAGCCTGTCATTTAAAATCTCGATATCGCGCGGTGACGGCTCTGACGACCTTGCTGACGGAACCATCGGCGGTGCGGACGGTTTCGGCGGCTCCACAGGCGCCGGACGCACTGGCGGACGCGCCAGCGGTGGCCGTGCTGACGGCGGCGCTGGCGGCGGCATCGGCCCTTGCCCTTCCCGCTTCGGCGGTTTAGACGGTGGTATAGGCGGTTCCATAAACAATCAACCTGGGATCCCTACTGCTCTGTTCAAGGTTGCCTCCAAAATGCCTGGCTGCTCAGGAATTTCACATTGCCGTTGA
>JBBTGF010000462.1:5448-8610 GCA_038041525.1 Elusimicrobiota bacterium
GTTGCCTCCAAAATGGACTCTCTTCAAGGGCTTTAATGAGATTCTCAAGACGTCTCATCTCCTGCTCCCAATCAAGGATCAGCTTAGCCATCGGGCCGCGGATCACTTCCGCGATCGGTTCGACCGAACCTGCCAGATCGGTGAGCTTACGCTGTTCTTTCGCCTGCACTTCGATGAGCTCCTGAAAACGCTGTCTGCAGACCGACAATTTCTGTAAAGCTTTTTCTTTCGCGACGGTATCACGTCTTTTGGCTGACGATGATGCGGACTGCGCCTGCTTCTGCGCCAAGCCCTCTTTGCGGCTCTCGATCGTATCGACCTCTTCAAGCTGTGCCCGACGTTGTAAACCAAGCGCATCGAGCCTCTGGGTCAGGCTTTCGAGTTTCTGCGCGACCCGCTGACCAAGCTCGCGCTTGAGTCCCTCGATCTCCTCGCGCCTGCCCTGCAAAGTCTCCTCAAACCGGTGCAAACGCATATCGACTTTGAGCCGTGCCAGTTCCTTGTCACGTTTGGCTTCGCTGACCGCGTCGATGAACGCGCGCCGAGCGCGCACCAGCTCGTTAGCCAACTGCTGACGCTCGTTGCGGACTTGCAAGACCTCCTTGTTGCGGCGATGTTCGACCTGTGCCGCCTCGATCTCCATGTTCTTGCGGTAACGGTCAAGGTCGGCATTAGCATCGGCGATGCGCTTAGAAAAATCCTGACACTGCGCGGCAAGCTCCGCGAGCAAAGCTTCTTTTTGCTTGACCTGGGCTCCCAAGGATCCCTGCAACTCCTTGATCTCGCGCTCATACGACACGTTCAAGGCGACCAGCGCCTCCTGATGCCGCATCTGCGCCGTCTCCATCTCGCGCTCGAGCGCCGTCACCTGGTCCCCTTTAGCTGAACTGACACGCTCCATATTGACTCTAAGCTTATCGATGAAACCTTCAGCGCGGGAGACCTGGCGTGCCAGTTTGTCTTTACGCTCGGCTGATTCCTTTTTAAGCTCCTCGCATTTTTTCTGGAATTGGCAACGGCGCTCTGCGAGTTGCTGTTCCAGCCGGACCATCTTTTCTTCCAGAACCGCTTTCTCCTTACCTAGGCTCGCGATAGCTGACTCGTGCACAACCTTCGCTTTATCGAGTTTCTCGCGCAACGCCTCGACCTGCTTGAGGCAGTCTTGCCGACGACCGGTGACTTCCTTGTCATGGAGATGCTGTCTATTCTTGATATCCTGCCTGACTTCAGCCGCCTGGGCGTTGAGACCATCGAGCATCCCTCTGCTGGTTTTCTCGATCTGCTGCTTTTGTGCTTCAAGCTCTGCCAACCGCTTCTCTATGGGCTCAAGTAACTTGCCACGCTGCTGCCTGAACTCATCTTCAGCGGCAAGATCCTGCTGCAATTGCCTCTGCATCTGCTCCTCAAGATAGTTGACTTTCTCCTTGACTGCGGCATAATCGGCGTTGAGAGTTTCAGTCTGCTTAGTAGACGCCTCGCTACGAGAATTGATCTGGTCGGTCAAAGTGATCTTCTGCTTCTCGCTCTCGAGCTCTTCATGCTGCCAGGCGCTCTGTAATGCCGCGACTTGACCCTCGGCTTGCAGTTTGAGGGCAGCGATCTCTTCTTGTACCTTCTTCTGTTTGAGCTCGAATTCTTCTTGCAAATCTGCCGCTTTAACGACCAGCAGGCTTTCTTTTTCTTTTGACTCCTTGAGCAAGCGCTCGAGCTCCGAGCCTCTCTCGCCGGCCTTACGTTGCGCCAGTTCCCGGTATTCCTTAAGGCGTATCTCTATATCCTGGCGCTCTTTATGTGCAGCTTCTATGGCGCGCTGCATCTCGACTTTTGACTTCTCATCCCGCTGCAGCATCGCTTGCAGGCGCGATCTTAAATCCGCTATGGCGAACATGAACGTCTTACGCTTCTCTTCCGCTTCAGCTTCAAAACGCAAGCGCTCGCGTCCGACTTCCATGCCAAGGTTGTTCTTCTGGGTCTCCAGCGCCTCCAACTGCTGGCGCTGGTTCGCCTTAGCGATCTCGATCGCTTTCTCCAACTGACCGAGTCTCGCCATCATCGGCGCCCGTTTCTCTGCGATCTCATCTTCGAGTGATTTGAGATTGCGTCGCTGCTCCTGCGTCAAGATCAAGAGTTGCTCTTTGAGTTCCTTGACACGGCTCTGCGCCGAGTCAAGCTCGGTAGTAAGCCGTTGGCGCTGCAATAAGCTCGCAGCCCCCACTTCAGCGATCTTGTCATCAAGTTCTTTCTGTGCCGCGCGCAATCGTGACAAATGTACCTGTTTGGCTTCCAAAGCTGGTGACAACACCGTCTTCTGATAATGCGCCCTTAGTTCTTCAAGGTCTGCGGTCTTAGCTGCGATGACAGCGGCATATTCCTCGCGTAAGCGTTTGAGCTCGTCTTCCTGTGTTGCCAGCTCTATAGATAAAACCTCCTGCCTGCGAGCCGCCTGCACTTGGCTGGCTGCGATCTCGACCTGGTTTTTCTGCTTGAAGCCCTCATAATCAGCCAGTAGCTCGGCGATCTGCTGATGTGCCGCCTCCAAGTCGCTTTTACCCTGACGCATCGTATGCACGACGCCTTCTTTGTGCTCTTTGATCTGACGAGCATGTTGTTCGCTCAATGTGACGAGATACTGCTGGCGGCGGCGCTCCAGTGCCGTTATCTGCGCTTGCGCCGTAACCAATTTGACGTTCAATGACTCGATCTGCTTCTCCAGAACAGAAGTATGCTGCCGCCAGAACGCCTTCTCCTGCTCTATCTTGGCATGACAGGCTTGGGCTTGAGACTCAAGGTCACCGACCAGATTCTTGATGCTCTCCAAACGCCTTAGTTTTTCTGCCTCCATCCAGCCTTTCTTGGCTTCGATGATCTTGCTAACCTCCTGGATCCTTAGCTGCGCGCTCGAGAGCTCCGCTTCGAGCTTAGCGAGCAATTCTTTTCCGGCCCGCTGCCTGCCTTCCAGCTCTATGCGCTGACGAGTGAGCGCGACATTCTTCTCGTTCTCCATGGCGCCAGATAGCATCGCCAGCTCTTGCTCTTTGTGCGCCAGCTCTTGTTTGAGCTTGGCTGCGGCTTCGGCTTTCAGCGCTATCTTGGCTTCAGACTCGCTGCGCATGGCTTCCAGTGATCCGGCAGTCATATCAAAATGGTCGACCGACGAAGCCC